>NZ_MDDU01000025.1:0-34258 GCF_001854795.2 Mesorhizobium sp. LCM 4577
AATCTCCCCGTTTACCGCGGGGCACTTGATGCCAAAGTTGCTGACCCAGGAGGTAATCTTCAGTGCCGAAAACTGGCCGGTCTTTGATCGGAATGCTGGCCGGCTTCAAATCGGAACGGTGGCCGGTCTTTGATCGGAATAGCGGCCGGCTTCGCGTCGGAATCCGCAGGCGAGCCGCAGCCGTTCGTTCACAGCGGCGAGTCAAATGTGGCCAGATATCTCGAGATCCATGTCCACCGACTGAGAGGCCGGGCGGTTGGCTTTAAGCTGCCGCTCTATTCGATGCAGGAACACCCGGGCATCATCCCGGCGCTCAAAGAATACGACTACAAGGTCGTCTTGGTCACACGCGAAAACCTTCTAGATCAGTTTATCTCCATGCGCTTGGCTCAGATCAACAACGCTTGGCGGTCTGACCTAGGCGAATTCAAAACACGAAGCTTTGCCGCGGACCCCCTCGAAGCACAGGAGCGCTTCATCCAGTGGGAGGAGGAGAACGCGGCAACCGCTGCAGCCGTGGCCGGCATGCAAGCGTTGCACGTGACCTATGAGCAGATCAGCAGCAGCTTGCCGCGCGTCTTAGACTTCTTGGGTCTTCCGCTTGCCGAGACAAAAAGTCCATTCCAGCGGCAACGCACTTGGAGCCGTGCTGAGGCCCTGGAAAATTTCGATGATATGGCGGCGTATTTCTCATCGACCAGATGGGGCGGTTTTTTCGAAGCTTAGAGCTTCTCCGCGAGCAGTTCAGGGCCATGATCCCTCGCGCCCGTGGCGATCGGGATAGCCTTTCCTTTGACGAGCACCAAGACCGCTAAGGAAGACCGTCTTTTCGATCAGTGGCTTTCTCCGCCCATAAAGTAGGAAATCGACGAGATGAGGTAGCGCCCCTGCCGTCCATTATGTCCATGACCGACGTCCCCGGGAGAAGGTTCCGCTGCCGCCAGTGCGGCAGCCGAGAGTGGATGGAATCCGCCGGAGAGCAACACGAACCGATAGGTGACTCGTGCAAATCCGATGGGAGAAACGGGTGATCTGGGGCGACGAATAGAATTGGCGCGCCGGAGCGGCCCGGTCACCGTCACTGCCGAAGGGCCGATGACTCCGAAGGTGCCGCTGGCGGACAAAGCCGACGTAAAACAGCCGCGTGAGCCAGTCCGCAAGGAGGGATACATTTCCCTCCATTAGACGAGTTGAATAAAAGCCCGATGTCGGATAGCTTGTATTATTATTTGCGTGGGGGCACGCGTTGAGTGATCCGCCGACGAGACAACGGCGCTATGGGAGCGGGCTGGCTTCTTCCGTAGTTGAAACCGCTGAGGAGATAGCGGTCGGGCTGATAATCTTTGCGTTTTATCCGATTCTGGCTTTTATTGCGCTGCGGGCAAGGTACCGAATCGCCCACGTGGCACGAAGGTTAAGCGTAGAGTGTCGGGGGATGAGTTTTCCTAATTGCGCGGCATTCAGGTCGCCATCAGGTATTTGTGCGCCGCGAAGATATTCTCCACTTCGCCCGGCGCCATCTCGCCTGGACTGAGATCGTCTGCGCGCCGCCCAGGTTCACCAGCACTTTTAGGCGCAACCGCAAATCCATGGCTAGCAACGCTGACCGAGACCCGCCTGCACGGCAAGGCTAGCCCTTCCGCGTCGCCTTCTTCGCCGGTTTAGCCGCAACCTTCCGGCCCAATCCGCTCGCCTTCGCCAGCGCCGACCGCTGGGCTGCGTAGTTCGGCGCCACCATCGGATAATCGCGAGCCAAACCCCACTTTTCGCGGTACTCGTCGGCCGTCAGACCGTAGTGCACGCCAAGATGGCGCTTCAGCGATTTGAACTTCTTCCCATCCTCGAGACAGATGATGTAGTCGGGGAACACCGAGCGCTTCGGATTGACGGCGGGCGTCAGAGCCAGCGTCGCTGGCGCGCTCGATCCTCCGATCTTTGAAAGCGACGAATTCACGCTTTCGATCAGTTCAGGGAGAGACGCAACCGGCACCGCGTTTTTGCTGACGTAGGCAGACACGATGTCCGCAGTGAGCTCGATCAACTGGCTTCGGTTATTCTCAATCGCTTCTGACATGCAGTATCTCCGGCGTGGCCACAAATAGCTGAAGTGTCTTAGCGGGTTTTCGGAGAATTTCCACCCAGACCATCAACCACCATCGCCGACAGCGTTCCACCGATCGCCCAACCCTCGTTGACTGATCAAGCGACGGGCGCCGGCGCTCTCTAGTAGAAAGCAGCGGCCGCCTGCGAACCTGCGCGGTGATACAGTTGCCCGAGGGCTGCGATTGTTTCCCGCCTGTGAATTATCCGCGACCCAGCGTTGACTTGACAAGAAAGCAGTGCAGGGCTGCTCGCTCCGAGGCGGAAGGGCATTGGGGCGAAATGAACGCTATTCTCGTACAGATCGGAGTGATTGCAGCAGCTTATTTTGTTGCGGTCGCTGCCACACCAGTGGCCTCATGGATTGTCGGTCAAGATCGCTCAGTCGGACGCGACGGGGTTCTCGACGGGATGCGGGGCGCGGCCGCTGTAGCGGTAGTCGCATGTCACCTAAATCAGTACATGTGCGCGTTCCTCGGCTACACTAGTCCCATCATAGGGGATCACCTTGGCATCTTAGCTGTTCAACTGTTTTTTCGCTCTCACGGGTTATCTTTTTGCCGACAAGGCCATTAATTGGCGTCTCGATGTGTCTGCATTCTACGTGAACAGGGCGCGCCGTATTTTGCCGCTCTACCTTTTCGTTGTTATGGCCGCGCTAGCCATTGCCCTCAGTTATTCATGGCATACGGTAGCACCGCTCAGGCAGGCGCTTCAGGAAGCGCTTGGTGTGCTGACTTTTGGCTTCTGGAAATCCGATCAATTGTGGTTTAGAGGGATCAACATGCTTTCCCTGATCGGGATAGCATGGACGCTTAGTTACGAGTGGGCCTTCTATGCGTTCCTAATCCCAGCGCTTTTTTTGTGGCGCTGTGGCAATCTGGCGCGGATGTGTATGGCACTGGTCGTGTCAGCTTTTCTCATCCGCGATTTTTACTCCAACAGCGAGCAGGTCATCTGGCCGTTCTTTCTGCCCGGCGTAGTCGCCGCTATGCTGAGGCACCGGCAGCCTTGGTGGCTTGGAGCAGTTTGCCTCGCACTTGCTTTGCCCTCGGTGTTTCTCATTATCTGGCTTCCTGGGTTTTGGACGTCGGTGAAGCTGGTTTTGGCCACAGTTGTGTTCTTTGCCGTGATATTTGGCAGACCTAGATGGCTTAGCTGGGCGCCGCTTCAGAAGCTCGGTATCATTAGTTACAGCATCTATTTAGTTCAGTACTTGGTACTGTATCCGAGTGTCCGTCTGATCTACAGCTCCCCGGCCTTGGCTTCGGTCGAGGCACGGTTGGGCATGGGAATTGTCATTGCTCTGGCCACGATCATCCTAGCGGCCGCCACCTACCGATTTGTCGAACGCCCATGGTCGACAAGGCCGAAGTTAATGGCCACGCCTGCAGACATTGCTAGGGTAGCGCCTGAAACGCACCCTGCCTAACCAATCCAGCACTTGGACGCTCGCAATCGCCCTGAGAGGCGCGCCCGTTGAAATCCTTTGGCTTGTAAGTTGGTTAAAGGCCCGGTAACGTTCTCCGGGGTTTGGAGATGTTCTGGGTCATACTGGGCGTTCTTATTGCGGCTGGCATATTGATCGTTCTCATGGCGGCCTTAAGCCAACTTGGAGACGAACCCGGCGCTCATCGTTTTGGTAAACTGCCGTCCGACGATGAAGGCCGGCGGTGAAGAAGCCACACAGTTCAGATGCTCGAATGCGGCACAGGTTCTGTTCGCCAGAGCGCACAGATCGTAGCGTCTAGCCGGAATCGATCTTTTGCCCGCTTCGCAAATAGATAGACTTGGAGCACGTTGCATACGGCAGCGGCAGAGGCCAGCCAAAAGGGCCCGCCAACCAGAATTCCAAGGCTACATAGAGCGACAGTTGCTGTTCCAGTTAAGAGAGTGAGCCGGAAGGCGAACTTTTCGTCCCCAAGCACCATCAACAAAATTCCCGAAGAGCCACCCAGTACATGTCCAAGCTGGCCGGCCCCCAAAATTAGAGCAATCCAAAGAGAGTTTTCATAGTGCGGGTTCCAAAGGTAGACCAGCGTGTAGCCGACAGTTGCGAGGCCGGCATACATTAGAAAGGTGAGCAAGGTGGCCACCGAAACCAGGAGCCGAAGCGCCTTTTGGAGTTCTGCCCGATCGTCGAGTGTCCAGAGGTGAACCGCTGAGGGCGCAAAGGCCGAATTGGCAATGCTCAGAGGCATTATCAATACTGTCGAAATTCGCAGGGCGATGCCGTATTGCGCGATCTCTTGCAAACTGCTGAATAGCGTCAACAGGATCATGTCCACCTGGGAAAGCCCGAACAGCACGAGCGTAGTCGCTAGATTGGGAAGCGTCCGTCGGACGATCGCTGCCGCACCAATTGGTTCGCAAGCCTGTTGGCTCCAACGCCGACACGAGGAGGAAATGCTGAAGGCTCCCACGCCAGCGGCAATCGCATACCCAGCGAGACTGCAAAGGAGCACCTGATCCAGCGTTGGTTGAAACCGAGTTGTCAGCGCAAACGCAAGAAATAGGGCAACGACGGTGCTTGGAAAGGCCATAAGAAAGGCCGAACTCCTGATCGCGTGAATTGCCCTAAGCAGTTCGACTTGGACCGCCCCGAGTGCAGCGCAAGGGATCTGCAATGCAACTATCGCCAAGACACCGCGCCACACACTTGCGTGTTCTCCCAACGGAAGCCACCGGTCTGCGAACCAAAATGCGCACGCGATACCGAGCCCACAAACGCCTACAATCGCCTGGATTCTCATAATAACGTCACGCGCTCGGCCGAAATCGCCTTGGGCTGCAGCAGCAGATACGAGTGCCGGCGCCGTGAACGTCAGACCCATCATCGCCAGAATCGCGAATCCAGACGTGAGGACCTGGGCAATAAAGTAGAGTCCAACCTTGTCCGGCGGCAAGGCGAGCGGGAGAAGAAGCGAGCTGCCTAAGCCGGCGGCGAGTATTGCCATTCGGCCGGCGGCCGCCGCACCGCTGGCTTTCAGCATGGAAGGCAGCTTTGCTCTCCTGAGCACGCCAGAGAATTCGGTCATTGTCCAGCGCTCACAACGCAGCCAAAGGGCTTTCCACGATTCGGGACGAATGCCCGAAGCGACAAGCAACGCCACACACATCGCGCTGGATTGCCGATGCAGCAGTGTTCGGACGAGCGATCATCCGATGAAAAACCTTGCCCATTCTGTCTGGAGCGAAACTTTGCGCAAATTGAGGAACTCCAGTGAGCGAGCTAGCCCTGACCCATCGACCAGTCCTCATAGGTAACATGGAGGTCGGTCAGAGTCTCTACCATGGGCGAGTTCGGCCGCGAACCGATTGATCGTGGCTGAACCGCAATCGGACCTCGACCGCGCTAGTTTGAAAAAGGTTGCAGGCTTATGTGTTTTGGCCTGTTGTTCGCAATGGGCACGTGATTTGAGCCGAGAGGGTGCTGAACCGCGACTTGCCAGTTGAGGAAAGAATCAACCGTTGGAGGCATGAAGGTTGGAGACGAGTGGGGCAGACGCATCAAGGGCCGCCGACATCAAGAAAATCGCTGAGCAGGAGTCAGCGCTCATTTTTGAGCATTTCGACGAAACGACCGCATTCGAGATTGGAGGCTCCATCCGTACTAACGGCCTTGTCGGAAGACGGGCAGTCGTGGTCGACATCCGGCTTTGGGATCGCCAATTGTTCCATGCTGCACTTCCCGGCTCGTCTGCCATTACCGCGGAATGGGCTAGGCGCAAGTTAAACAGCGTGCGGATGTTTCATAAGAGCAGTTATCGCCTGGCCCTCGAGCAGCGGCGCGAGGATAGGACGTTCCCGCCGGGATACGGGCTGAATCCGGGCGATTACGTGTTAGCCGGGGGTGCATTTCCCATTCGCATCAAGGCAGCAGGTGTGATCGGCGCTCTTGTTGTCTCAGGGCTCAGCGAGCGAGCCGACCACGAAACAGTTGTGGCCGCCCTCTGTACCCATCTTGGCAAAGACGAAAGGTCGCTGGCGTTAGATGCTTAACCGAGTTCGAGTTTATTTCAGGCCACCGGACAGCCCTGCAATTAGAAGGATGTGCTTCAGGGCCTTCAATGATGCCAGTGTCGGCGGGTGTAGGGCGGCTGCGCTGAGTCGGCGCAAAGCGACCCTTGTTCGACCTGACCGTCCGTGAATAGCTGCAGAGAGCAGATTTGCGTTAGCCCTAGTCTCGCGCTCCCATCTTCGGATATCATCGGGCAAGTCGCTCCGCTGGAAGAACCCGTCCACCATAAGCTGTGGCTCTTCACCTCTCTCGAATGGAACAGCTCGATAAGTCGTCGATGCACCGTGCATTCGAAATTCGGCGAGCACCTCCGGCAGATGGTAGAAGCTCCCCTCCAATCCCATTCGAAGGAAGAAATCTAGATCGGGTATTTGACGAAGGTCCGAACGCCAACTTCCGGCCTTGACATAGGCAGCGCGCCGGAAGAGGGCGCCGGGGCCGGGCAAGCAATGAAGCTGCGCGTATAGCGCCCGGCGTGAATAGTCTGGCGGTCGAAGCGTCGATCGGAGAACGGACCGTTCGTCTATGATATCAAAATCGGGGTAAACCAGAACGACGTCGGGGCGGGCAATCAGTTCTTCGACACACCTCCGAACCGCGGCGGGGCGGAGGCGATCATCTGCGCTGACATAACCCAGCACTTCTCCTGAGCTCAGCGCCCATCCTTTGGTCATCGCTGCGCTCTGTCCGGCGTTGGCTTGACGAAGCAACTTTACTTTGGCGCCGAAGCCGCTCACCACAGCGCTGGTGTCATCTGTAGATCCGTCGTCAATCACGGTGATTTCCAGGTCCGGGTAGTCTTGATCCAACAGACTTTCGATGGTTTCGCCAATATAATCGGTCGCGTTGTAAGCCGGGACGACCAAGGACACACGCGGCGTCCTACCTGGATTTTCAAGCTGAATCATTTTGAGAGATTGCTTTTTGCTGGTTTCTTGGTGGTTCAAAAGATCGCTGTTTTGACCGGATCTATTCCGCGCGTTTCTTCACTGTTGCTTCAAGCTGTGAAACTAAGCCATCGACAATCGAGGGCCATGTAAACTTTTCGCGAACGTAGGATTGGAGGATTCGCCCCTTGGGCCGTAGCGCGCCAAGTTCGGACAGCATTGTCCGAAGACCATCGCGCAGCCCGACAACGGTCGCCGGCACAACGAGACCGCCACCAACGCGCTCCACCTCGTCAAACCCACATTGGTTCGTCAACAAAACTGGAGTCCCGGCAACTCCGGCCTCTAGGGCTACAAGCGACATCGCCTCGGCGCGTGATGGGACGGCAAGCAACAGGGCTCGGCTATAAGCGTCAGTTCGATCCTTTTCTGATAGATGGCCGGTAAAGACTACGCGGTCCTCGAGTTGCTTTTCTTTCACCAATGCCTCCAGCATGGCGCGCATTCCAAAATCCGGGCCTGCCATTACCAATCGGACTTCAGGATATTCTTGGGCCACATCCGCGAAAGCTTGGACAAGCAGATCAGGGCCTTTCACTTCAGCGAGGCGCCCGACGAATAGGACGTAGGGCGCAGCCAGTTGAGAATGCTGATCCCCCGAGACGGCTTCAACATACTCCTCGACGCCATTGGGCACGACGATGACGCGATCTTCTGGAATCTGAAACCGATCAAGGATTTGCCTTCGCTCAAGCTGAGTGACCGCTATTAATAAGCTGGCATCTCGGATCATCCGCTGACCGAACAGGGCGTGGAAAAGGCGAGCGATGGGCCGTGGGCGCTCAAGCCCCACGAACTCCCCCGCTGCGGAAAATGCGTAAGGTTTGCCCAGCCGCGATGCCAGGAAAGCCGTGACTACCGAAAGCAGGTTCCAGTAGCCAAGAATGTGCAGCGCATCCGCTCTGCGAACGCTTTGCGCAAGGCGGACAGGGTTGATGAAAGGCACCGTAAACCGTAACCGTACCGAGCCGGTCGCGTAAACCGGGATGCCGCCTTGATGAAGCTTTTCCGCCAGATCACCATCCTGCATTGTCGCGACCTCGCATTGATGTCCCTTTGCTGTGAGGTGGGTCGAGAGACGACGCGTTCGTTCTGCGGTGCCCCCGCCTTTCCGGGAGTCGAGCGATATCGTGGTGAGAAGGATTTTCATACGGCGTAGCGGCTGAGTTCGTCGGCTAAATGCTCGGCATACGCTTCGAGTCGCTCCGCGAATGTGTCGGAAGGCAACCCGAGTTCAGAAGCTCTTGTGTTCGAAAAACGTCGATCGATGCTTCCATCTGGAATTCCTCGCAAACGCAGAAGCAGCCTCAGCATCGATCTCGGCGCTGTTGGACCGACAGGCAGGCTTCGGCCAAAGGCGGCAGCAAGACGATCCTGGACAAATGCAAAATTGTTATTTGGGTCATGATCATCGGTGACAAGCACCACCTGAGAGCCAAGGCGCGACCTCTCGAGCGATAGCTGAACGAGTGTCCGGGCGACAGTTTCGACACTGACAAGGTGCATTCGTCTTGCGCCGTAGAGCGAGCGGCGAAGCGCGATTTTCCATTGCTGCGCCCGACTCATCTCCTGAGCGAGGCTGACCAGATTGCGGCCGCCGCGGCCGAAGACGGCGCCCAACCGCAGCACAATGGCTTCGGGAAACGACTCCCTAATTACCGATTCCACCGCGATATGTTCGGTCTCATAAGGCGAGATTGGCTGCGGCGGCGTATCTTCATCAACGACGGGGTGTTTGACACCGGCATAAACGTCAATGCTGCTCGCGTGAATGCAACGGGAAATTCCGGACTGCTGAAAAATCGGTTTGAGGCGCTCCATCGCATCACGATACCACCCAGTGCCGTCAGGGCGCAGGAGGCTAACCAAAACGTCATGGCCACGAAGAACGTTTAACATCTGAGCTGCATCGTTGAGGTCAATGTCGGCATGTTCCATACCGCTGGAGTGTAGCCAATGTGGCCGAGATCTATGCAAAAGATATTGCCCGGGATGAGTAGCCGAGTTGACCCAGAAAGCAGCAAAAGCTTCGCCGACAAAACCAGTCCCTCCGAGCACGACTATGCGCGGCTCGTGTTCGAATAGTTCTTCTGTCATGAATATGCTTCTTCGGGATTGCTATGCGGGTGGCATCGCGTGACTGCTTGCGCTCACGGCGAACCAAGCCAATTCGCATTCGGTAATTAGCACGACGCCGACGCCATGTGCAACGAAGGCCGTGACAAACCTACACACCTAATTGGAAATAGGAAGTCTCGCTTGGGCCGGAGGTTGGTTCGGGTTATAGACATGCTCATGACCGACTCCCCGCCAAAATCTCAGTCTTCCTCGCTCGTTAGTTTCGTCCTTGCGGCAGGAGCGGTTGTCGCCCTTGCTGTGCATCCATTGCTTCTGGTGAGTGACCCCAGTTCCTCGCCGTTTATCATCGTGTGGTTCTACGTGTCTGGTTGCGCCGCCCTGGTGGTCTCTCTGGTATTCCCCTCCTCGTTTTTCATTTTCCTACTGTCTTCATTCCTCTTCGTTGGCTTCATAGCCAAGGCATTTGCGAACTTCGTATTTGACGTGCAGCTAATTGAGCCAGTTAGCACTTTCACGTCGCAGTGGGATCAAGCCCTGACCTTTGCTGCGAGCGGATTGTCCGGCGTATGTTTGGCAAACCTTTTGGCGGCGCTCTTTCCTTCGTTTTCAAATACGTCGGCCGCTTCCGGGAACGCGCGTCTCACGAATTGCGTAATTGTTGCCTTCGTCACGGTCCTGATTGTCTCGGCAGCAGTGTATTGGGCCAACTACTCGTTCCATATCCTCCGAATTGGTTTCCCTCTGGGCATAGCGATCGACCCGCGGATCTACTCGGTTGCCGCCTTCGTAATTACCTGGGGCGCGCTCTTAGGAGGACTAACTGCAGTCCTCTGGCTCATCGAACTCCGGAGATGGCCATATGCTGCCTTAGTTGTGACGGCTACTTTTCTTGGGTTGCTTGCCTCGGTGTCGATGGGTAGCCGAATACAGCTTCTTCTCTATGTCCTGGCCGCAGTAGCAGTCATCGTCTTGCGGCGTCGACAAGTCCGAGACTGGATCGCGGTTACCCTCGCCATGTGTCTGGCCGCGTTATTTTTCGCAGGGTCGCTGGCAGTTGTCAGTTTCGAGCGCACGTTCGATTTTGCGCAGAGCGCCCCCACAGCTCCGACGAGCGCGGTACCAGACTCTCTCGCGGTCCAGAAACCGATGGAGCCTGCGGAACAGATGGCGCCAAGCGTGACAAACCCATCGGTGCACACACCAGAGGTTAACTCGCCAAAGGCTGCCGCCACCAAAGCAGTTGCGAAATCGCCAGCATCCCAAACGACATCATTGGCAAATAAGGTGGAGGCCGTCACACGCGACCGCTTTGCCCTTCAGGGCTTGTTCCACCAACTCCGGAATCTAGCAGTTATGCGGTGGGTCGGGCTGGAGGGTGTTATGACAGCAGCCGCAAATCCCGATCAACTCGGCAGTGCCTTGTTCATGAAAGTCATCTCCGAGGATCCCGCCGCAGGCTCTCAAGCAATCTACCAAAAAATGTCGGGTGATCGATACGGGGCCGTGAAGTTCTACACGTTTCTCACACTCCCTGGCCCTATCGGTGTGGCGAGCTTGTCGGGATCGTCGCTGATTGTGGCGGCCTTTATGTTTGGCCTAGCGCTGGCGGGTCATTCGATCGAATGGCTGGCTGCTCGCCTGACTCGAAATCTGGCCACCGCAGCTGTAACAGGCGTATCGTTGGCGTACCTAACGGTCCAGATGGGGTTCCCGTGGACGTTACTGATCTATGCCATCGAACTCCTCCTGTCGGTCATGTTCGTTGGCGTCGTATGGTGGACTATAAACCGCCTGACATCAGCGAAGTAAGTTTGAGACATCAAGGGGTGCGCTGCATCACTTAGACCGGCGTAGAATGACCGGTCGCGTCGTCATCCTGTCTTCCAAACTCGTCTATTTACAAAGCCGGTATAGCTTAGGACAATCCGCATCACCTTCTCAGAGACGTTAACCGGTTGGTAATCGGTTGGCAGACCCAGTAGCCGGTCCGCCCCTCGCGGTTGGGTTTCGAGAATCTGAAGCCCATCAAAAACGCGCTCGAGATCCAGCCCCACCATCATTACTGAAGCCTCTTCGAACCCCTCCGGACGTTCATGCACTTCTCGTAGATTCAGAGCCGCGAAATTGAGAATTGCGCTCTCCTCCGTAATCGTCCCGCTATCCGATAGCACAGCACGCGCAGAACTCTGAAGCTTCACGTAGTCGGGGAAGCCGAAGGGCTTTTCGAACCTGGCCTTTGGGTTTCGATCTCCCCCGAGCGCATCAAGGCGCTTCCGTGTTCGCGGGTGTGTCGACACGATGACAGGTTCGTCGTATCGATCTGCAATCCCGTTTATAATCTCAAGTAGCCTTACCAGCCGGTCGGGCTCGTCAACGTTCTCTTCGCGATGTGCGCTGACGACGAAAAATTTCCCGGAGGTAAGCCCAAGGCGGCCGAGCACGTCCGAGCCGTCGATCGCCGCACTGTAGTGCTCCAGGACCTCACGCATCGGGCTTCCGGTGACGATTATCTGGTCAGGTGGAAGCCCTTCCCGTAACAGGTAGTCGCGGGCAATCTGGCTATAGGGCAGGTTGATATCGGAGATGTGATCGACAATCCGGCGATTGATCTCTTCGGGAACCCGGAAATCATAACACCGGTTCCCCGCCTCCATGTGGAATATAGGAACTTTCCGTCTTTTCGCAGCGATCGCCGCAAGGCAGCTATTCGTGTCACCGAGGATGAGCAACGCATCTGGATTGTGTTTAATCAACGCTTCGTCAGCGGCAATGATCACCTGACCTATCGTTTCCGCGGCTGATTTGCCAGCTGCATTGAGAAAGAGATCGGGAGATCGAAGACCGAGCTCGGAAAAAAATACGTCATTCAGTTCGTAGTCGTAGTTTTGCCCCGTGTGCACTAACGTATGTTCGAAAATCGCGTCGAACTTAGCGATGACTCGCGACAGTCTTATGATCTCCGGCCGCGTCCCAACGATTGTCATCACTCTAAGCACGGATGGCGTCCTTTATGATGTCGAGCCGGCTCAGAAGTGTCTTCACCTGGTCGATATCCAAGCGATAAGTGTTGTGCGAGGTGTAGTCTTCTAGTCTTGAGACTTCCTGCTCGCCCTCAACGAAATATTTGTCGTAATTAAGATCGCGTGAATCAGCCGGAATTCGGTAGTAATTTCCAAGATCCTCGGCACGAACCATCTCCTCGCGCGACACCAACGACTCAAACAGCTTTTCGCCATGTCGCGTGCCGATGATCTTAATTGGATTGTCGCGTCCGAGGAGTTCTCGCATCGCATTTGCTAAAATCCCGACGGYAGACGCCGGCGCCTTTTGAACGAAGATGTCCCCTGTGCGGGCATGTTCGAAGGCATAGAGAACCAAGTCCACGGACTCGCTGAGAGACATCAGGAACCGAGTCATATTTGGATCGGTGACCGTGAGTGGTTGTCCGCGTATAAGCTGATCCAAGAATAGGGGGATAACTGACCCACGAGACGCCATGACGTTTCCATAGCGGGTAGCACAGATCACCGTCCTCACGGAATCGCTCAATCGGGACTTGGCAATCATCACCTTTTCCATCAGAGCCTTGGACATACCCATGGCATTGACCGGATAGACCGCCTTGTCGGTGCTCAGAACGACACACCTTTGAACGCCGTGACTGACCGCTGCGCGCAGTACGTTTTCGGCCCCGAGGACATTCGTTTTTATCGCTTCCATCGGGTAGAATTCGCAGGAGGGCACTTGCTTCAGCGCTGCGGCATGAAAAATGTAGTCTGCGCCGCGCACTGCATCATCTACGGCGTGGTAGTCGCGGACATCCCCAATGTAGAACTTGAGGCGATCATCCCTGAGCGCCAGGCGCATGTCCTCCTGCTTTTTCTCGTCTCGGCTGAAGATGCGGATCTCTGCGAAATCACTCGCTAGAAACCTTGAAAGAACTGCGTTCCCGAACGAACCAGTGCCTCCGGTTATGAGCAGCGTCTTGTTAGAAAACATTCATCTGGTCTCGAAATGGATTAGCCGAAATCGCGCATCGCGCGAATGAGTGCAGGCCATGCAGGCGGATCGTAGCCGGTGGCTTGGCGGAAGCGGGACGAGTCGAGGGAACGATCGATAGACAACTGGTTATCGCGCTCGATCCGAATGCGCTTGCCGTAGATTTCTGCCACGAGTTGAAGGAGATCGTGCTTGCTGATCGCTTCCGCGGACACATGGTAGAGGCCTCTGAGCCCAGGATTTGGCAGAACAAAATCACGGATGACCCGAGCTAGTTCAAGCGTCGGTAGGCCGGAGAAGATCGCTCGTGTAAAGCCTTTGACACTCCCCTCTTGTGCCAAAAACCAGTCGATCAGGCTGTGCGCGCTATTCAATTCGCGACCGATGATCGATGTCCGCAGCGTGACCGCATTGTCGTAGTCTACCTCTCCAAGCAGCTTGCTTCTTCCATAGAGATCGTACGCGTTAGGGCGCGAACTCTCCGTGTAATTTCCGTCGGCTCCGTCGAAGACACAGTCCGTACTTATGTGAACTAGCCGAGCTCCTGCGAGGTTGCAGAGACGCGCCACCCGATGAGGAAATATCGAATTGATAGGGATTGCTGCCAAAGGGTCATTAGCAGAGGCAAGCTGCTTGACCAAGCCTATGCAATTTACAACGACGTCAGGACGAACCTCGGAGACGAGTGCAACCAGTGCATCATGGTTTTCGGCGTTGGCTAACTCAACCAGGTTTCCTCTGATGCTTTCTGGAAAGAGGCCGTGATGCGAGCCCGTGCGAGTTGAGCCATATACCACGTAGTCAGGACTGCTTGAGTACAACCTAAACACTGCATTTCCCAGCATCCCTGACGCGCCAAGCACCAGCACCCTTGAAGGATTTCGGTTCATCGCTAGTTCCTAGGTCGCTATTGCGGGTGCTTTGCGCCTGGTAACGGCACACCGGAAATGTTCAATAAGCTCCCGTGCCAGGGGTGCTGGAGCAAGATGAGCATTGAAATATTGACGACCGGCAGCTCCCATGGATTCCCTCTCTTCCTCCGGCATGTTTTTTAACTGCACAATCGCCTGCGCAAGTTTGATTGGATCACCCGCGGGAACGGCTAGGCCAGCCTTGGCATCTTGGACAAGTTCTGCTGCTTCGCCATCTAAACATGCCAGGATCGGACGGCCCGCGCTTAGATAGGTCGGAATTTTGCTCGGTATTGTCAGGCTTAGAGCCGCCGATCGATTGAGGGTTACAAGAAGGGCAGATGCCTGTGCTAATATGTTCGGCATCGCCTCAGGAGGAAATCGGCCGGCTAAAACTACGTTGCTCAACCGCCGCATCTCGATCTGCTGTCCGAGCCACCCCGACCGGCTTCCACTCCCTATAAGAACGACGCGTATATCTGGATCTTGGATGAGGTCGGCTGCATCAAGCACGGTGTCCAATGCCTGGGCGGTGCCCAAGTTACCCGCAAAAACGATGTTAAAACCGGCAGGCAATATTAATCGAGGACTTTCGCCCAAATCCTCTCGCCCCAAGAGTCGATCACCCGGATTTGGATGATAGGCGATCGGGATGTTATATTTCGCAACGGCTCTTATTTTCCCGATAAATCCACGAGACTGCGCTAAGAGAAGGTCAGCGCGTCGGTATATGAAGCTCGTGAGTCGTGCTACTGCTGCCAGCGCCAACCTGTTTTTGATGAAACCAGTTTCTTCAAGGCTCTCGGGCCACAAGTCCTGCACCCAAATGACGTGCGCTGCGCCTTTTATCTGCCGAAACACAGCGCCCACCAACCCTTGGAGGATAGGCGAGATCGCGTAGACGAACACGACATCATACCGCCTGCCTCGCGTGAGGTATGGCCCCAGAATCGCTCCAAAGACTACGAACGAGAGGTAATTCCAAACGCGCCAAAATCCCCCTCCGCCGCGTCGGGGGGCTAGAGGAACTCGGTGGATCACATAGCCGGACGGGTGCAGTTCAGTTCTCAATCCAAATGCACTGTATCCCCTAAACACCTTGCCATGCGGGTAGTTTGGCTGCCCGGAGAGAACCTCCACATCACAGCCTTCGGAGCGGAGTGAATCAACAACCTCATTAATCCTGAAATTCTCCGGCCAGAAGTGCTGGCTCACTACGAGCACGCGCAGGCCCTTGCCGGCGCCGCACGCCGGCTGATTATCCTCTGATACAGGGTAGGCGTGCTTCATTGCCGTAACGAGCGCGCGCTGCTCATCGTCACTTGAACTTCAGGTCCCGGCGTGAACTCTGGTACCGTTGATTGGAGAAGACGCAACGCGCCCTCCACATTCAAGTCGTTTATCATCCGATGCATCTCATCGAAGATGCGTTCCATCATTGCCCGCTCAATCGAACGTGCGGAGGCGGCCAGGATGCCTGGCGATCCCGTCTCGCTTAGCTTCTCATTACAGTCGAACAATTCCTCGTAAAGTTTCTCCCCTGGGCGAAGTCCGGTGTAAGCAATCTGGATATCGACCTCTGGGCGCCGTCCAGACAGACGGATCAAATTCCTTGCCAAGTCGACAATCTTCACCGGCGATCCCATGTCGAGAACATAGATCCTGCCGCGCTCAGAAACGCCGTCTCGTTCATGAGCTGCAGCCTGCAGAACCAGCATGCACGCTTCCGGGATGGTCATAAAAAAGCGCACGATGTCTGGATGCGTCACAGTTACTGGTCCCCCGGCTCTTATCTGTTGCTCAAACAGAGGGACTACTGAGCCGGCCGACCCCAAAACATTGCCGAACCGCACCGTCATGAACTGGGTTGGCTGCGTCTTCGGGTCGAGATCCATCGCTTGGCAATACATTTCTGCCATGCGTTTGGTGGCTCCCATGACGTTAGCGGGATTCACCGCCTTGTCGGTTGAGACCATGACCACCTTTGCGACTTTCCATCGCAACGCGGCATCAGCCACATTTCGAGTACCAATGGCGTTAGTAAAGATTCCCTCGATCGGCTGAGCCTCCACCATTGGAACGTGCTTCAGGGCAGCAGCGTGAAAGATGAGATCCGGCCTGTGAGTTTCGACGACACTGCTGATCGCATCTCTCTCACGAACGTTGCACAGAACGGCGTGGAGCGTTGGAGAAGGAAGTTTGTGACCCAATTCGGTGCTTATACAATAAAGCGCGTATTCGTTGGCGTCCACGAGCACCAGGCTCAGTGGGCTGAGTTCAGCTACCTGTCGAGCCAACTCAGACCCAATCGACCCTCCGGCTCCTGTGATCATGACGTTTTTGCCGCCGATCATGGAAGCTATCTTATGTGGATCCAGTTTTACTGGTGCGCGCTGCAATAGGTCTTCTAACTTTATTGGGCTGAGCTCGATCTCCGCATCGATACTTTTCATGTCGAGCAGATTGGGCAGCGTGAGCAATTCTACCTTCTGTCGCGCGGCCAGGTCTACCAACTCCTCGAGCTTAGCGTACCGCTGATATTCCTCGCGCGATCTCGTGAGGACTATCGCCTCCGCCCGGCGGCCCCGCGCCTCAAAACGCTCCAATATCTGGGGTAACTTCTCAAGCGGCCCGACGACGGGGATTCCGCGAATCGCTCGTCCCGTCCTTCGGCCGCGCTCGTCGACAATTGCCAGCACATGAACGGAGGCACGTTGCCTCTCCTGAATCGTTCTTATGAACACCTCAGCATTGTCAGTTGCTCCGATCAGAAGAACGTTTTTGGCGCTTCCCTTTGCGGCCTTGCCTTTCCGTGTATCGTGCTGGTTTCGATATACCCGGTAAGCCGCACGCGGACCGGCCAGAAGGACGATCGTGAAAGCCCATGCGATAACAATCGACGAACGAGGAATCGAGTTCAGCCGATTAATCAGGAATTCGAAGACGGTGAAGATGGCCAGAGCCGCTGTTGCTACACCCGCAATCGCCAGGAAATCGGAAAGCGACGCGTAACGCCATATGCCGCGATTGAGCCCCAGGACGAACCCAGTGATACCGACTACAAGCCCGAAGAGCGCAGAGGCGGCTAGGAAACTCCAAAAATTCCCGAGAAAAGCTACGTCCAACCTGAGAGCAAATGATAGCAGAAGCGCTGCGGCTCCCATCAGGCCATCATGTACCAAGGCCAGACCCCGTAAGGTCAATAGCCGAGAGACGACGTGAGGTGTCTTGGATATCATCCTTGAAGAGATGTCTTGCGGTGGATCGAGACCAATTGAAGGCACTCGACCGGGCCCAGAGATATCGAACTCCGAACGTTCGCCGTTGACCGGCAGGTAGACCCATCGCGCCGGATCGGATCCAATAGCGATACCTTGGGCGCTGTCAGCGGACCCAGAAACGAAAGCGTCGGACGGGGCGATTCCATTTTAAGCAAATTGTCCTAGTATTTTCTTCTTACCCGCCACGCAAAGGTCCACCCCAGCAAAGCAGCTGATTGGATTCTGTATCTCACATGGCCAAATCGTCCAATACTTTATTTGTGGAAGCCCACCGCAAAGAGCGGCAAAGATGGTACCCTCTTAAGGGACAATGAGGGTTTGGCCACAGGGGGCCGGAGGGGGGCGCCCTGATAAGCGCAGACATGTTGCCGAGCGACACTCACTTAACCTTGTCCCGATCCCGATCGGAACCGCGTCGGTTCCCAAGAAATCGCTATCATCGGTACCCGAACAGCAAGCGGGATGGCGTAAAGAGAGTTCGAACCAAGATAAGCGGTTAGGGCGTTTGCCAGTAGAAGATCGCGCAACAGGAACTCTGCCGAAAAGGCAATGTCAGACAGACCACGACGCTTCGCGAGGTCGAACATTTGCGATGCCACGGCAGCGCTTAATGAACGCCTTGCCCTCATTGCTCTCACGACTTTCATCGAACGTGGAACAGACCCTGCTCTTTTAGCCGTCGCGCGCCTCGCCGTCGCGCTCAAGAAAGCGCGAATGCATCAACCGCGGTGAGACGGCACGCATCTTCGGGCCTCGAGCGCCAAGTTGCGACACTGACTTGATGACGCGAGCCTTGACCAGTCCGGAAGCGGACTCCACCCCCTTCCGGCCCAAGCCGCCGTCCCCCGATAGACTCGCAGCAACGCCGGCGCCGCGGCCTCGGATGTTGAACCGGCCGCCGGCTTGCACGCATTCATGTCAGGATGGATGGCCTCATAGCCGAACCAGGCGCCGAATTCCTCCTGCCGGCTCCAACCATTGCCAGTCGTTGGCTGAGCACTGCACATTGCATTAGTTCCTTGAAACCACTCAGGAATCATCATTTCGGTAAAGTGCGGATAATATTCACACATTGTGAAACTGTTACCTAATTCATTGAAAACAAACGACCGTCAGAGCGCGCAATGTGCGCCCTTTTATCTTGCCATCGCTCTTCGGTCGTATTCCCTGGCCCTCGCTCGACAGCACCCACCTTCGCTCTGGCACGCGGCAATGTCCCGCTGCCCCCTGTTGCACGAGAAACTACGAAAGGAAGCAGATCGCTTCTAAGCGCTCAATTGATGGTCACCGAGAACGCTGCTTAGCTGCAGCCGATCTGCAGTCACCTTGATCATGTAAGCGCATTCCTGGCACGACCGACAGCACGTTGGAGTTGCCAGATTTGACCTCAGATGGCACTGGCCGGCCTGTCATATCGACACTGCGAAGGCGTGCCAAACGTAGCTCGGCCGAACAAAATGGAGGTAAGCCGACGTGTGGCAGAAAGACATCCTGGTGTTGCCCGACGATCTGATTGCGTTCGCCTGGTCTGCGCCGATGCGGGACTTGGCGGCGAAGCTCGAACTGTCCGACGTCGGGCTGAAGAAACTGCTGACGCGATGTGGAATTGCGTCGCCGCCGCAAGGCTATTGGAACAAAATACGTGCCGGAAAGAGAGTGCCAGCACTACCGAAGGCGCCACCGCGGCGCCCCGGTGAAATGGGCCGAGCAAGTGTCGACGCGCGCTTCAAAAAGGTTCTGCCGATTGCAGCCCCTCTTGCATCTAATGGGCCATTTGCATCCGCTCTGGTTCCAGAAGACCTCGACGAACTCCACGCACAGGAATTGAAGGCGATTGGCAAAGTTTCTGTCCCTCAGTCGTTGGACAGACCTCACAAAGGGCTCGTTCAAATAGTCAAGCAGGAGCGGCGCCGGCGCGATAAAAATGCAGAACGCGAGTGGACCTTTGACGAACCCAAGTTCGACAATCCGCTAGGCAAGCGACGCTTGAGAATCTTCAACGCCTTGTTTTTGGCGCTCAGCAAGCGCGGCCACGACGGTAGTGCCTACGAGCGCGATGGAGAAATTCACGCGGGAGCAGCTATCGGCGACATACACGTCGGTTTGGAAATTGAAATAGCCGGTAGCCACCGAACTGTGCGTCAGCAGGGGTACCTGCGGCCGGCGCCGGAACTGCCGGCATCAACCCCGCTCGCGCTGCGGATCGATCCAGGTTTCGATCGCAAAAATACAGTCTCGTGGCAGGACAGCGGCGACGCCAAGCTTGAGTCAAAGATCGCTGAGATCGCAGCCGCGATCATCGTGGCGGGCGAGAAAACGTTTCGCCTTAGCCTGCGGGAAGCCGAGGAGCGTGCAGAGCGTGAGCGGATTGAAAAGGAGAAGCAGCGCCAGGAATGGCTAGTCCAACTCAACCAAAAGCGCTTGCAAAACCTGCGGACCAGTGGGGAGCTGCTGCGTCAAGCGGAAGAGATTCGCGCGCTTGTTGAGCGCGTCCGTCGCGCGATCGATGATGGTTCAGCTGAAATCGATGGCTCGGCACTGGACGCATGGCAACGTTGGGCACTTGCAGAGGCAGACAGGATCGACCCAGTGCGGTCTGGTCAAATCTTGACGCATCTCAACGAGCCGTCGCTATGATATATTCTAAGATAGTTGCCTTCTGATCAACCATCGAGCTGCAGAATGCTGGGGCCGTAGTGGTCGGCCAAGTAGGGATCTGGAACGGACGACACCACTCCCAAAAATAATCCGAGCTAACTAGAATTGGCGAACTCACTGGAGTTTCATGAGCGTACTGGCCACGCATCAGAACACTGCTTTCCGCATCGATAAAACCATACTGGATGCGATGGATGCCTGCCTTGTGAATGCGCGCGCCCTTGTCGAGTCTGCGAAAGCAGTGCGCGCATCTGGCCACCAAAATATTGCCTATCACCTGGCGACCTTGGCCCTGGAGGAAATCGGCAAGCGTGAGCTGTTCGGGGTACAGGCGGTGGCGGATCGACGGGAAACCTCTCCCGCTTGGCCAAACAAACATACTCAGGACCACGTCAAAAAGCTTTTCTGGGCCTTCTTCGGAGCGGAGTTTTTCGCCGATGAGCTGACCAAGGAAGCGTTCGACAATCTACAAGGACTTGCCAGCACAATTCACACCAATCGCCTAGCGGGACTCTACGTTGATCTCACCTCAGATGGGCTGAACATCCCAGCCGGCGCGATCGACAACCTCCAGGCCGACAACTTGATTGGCCTTGCTGAAGCGCGGCTCGGAATAGCCGAAGTGGTCACGGTCCGTGAGGAGATTCCCGCGGAAGACGCTGCGCTTCAGGCATGGTTCGAAATGGCCACGAGTGATCCGGATCAGAGGCGTCAAATCCTCTCCAGTGCATCCCTGAAAAAGCTAGCCGAGCTGAAAAGCCCCAAGGAATGGATTCGCTGGCTCAAAGGCCTGTTCGACGAGGCCGAAGCGGAAGGCCAAGCCGCAGTTGCCCTTGAGCTAAAGCGGAGTCGTAACCTCCCCGCCGAGGGTACTAAGGACAAGTGGAGAATTCGCGTACGCATCCTCTCGGCGTCTCACTCGATTCGCCCAAAGGCTCTAAAAGCTTGGAACGATCAAGTTGAATTTATCAAGCTCGTCGCGGTCTCCGGTAAGAAGGATCAGTTGATCATCGAGTTCACTTTGAAGGATCAGGTGCCGATCGAGGCGCTGTGGCATTTCGGTTGGGGTATTGCCCGCCATTTCGTTGTAGCCCTGAACATAGGCACGATGGGATTTTGGTGGTGGCGGCTGCCCGAACAGATCAGCCGCTACTGGGACGGTATGGTCGATTTGGAAAGCGGCAAGGAGATTGGAGTCGAGCGCTCGCCCAGCCTGGTGATCGATTGGGGCGAGAACCGCGTGCTGGCCGAACAGGACCTCTATCAGGTTATGGCCTGCTTCGCTGCACTTCCGGGTCCCAATCGTAGGGACGAGCATAGAGCTTACAACTACTACATTGGCGGCCTCACTTTCCTATCGCTGAACGACATCCACTGGCAGAACGAGACAACGGCATTCGCCAATTTCATCTCGAGCCTACAGGCCATGATGGAGGATGCAGGCGACGTCAACGAAGGCGCTAGCTTCGAACCAACTTTCCTTGCGTTCCTGGAAGATTTATTTCCGAACTTCGATGAGCGTGAGCGCTACATGGAGCTTTGCCGCCTATTCGCGGCCGGCAATTTGGGGCAAGCCACTATCACGTTGAAAGAGGTGTCGTTCATTAAGCTGTTCTGCGATGCCTACTTCTTACGTACGATTCAGCCGAAAGCCTTTGAGAAGTTCAACCAGGAAAGCGTGTAGTTCAGTCGGATTAAGCGGAATACAGGCAATTGCGCTGCCAGAGCACCCCAGTCGCGTACGATATTTAACCTAGGCTGCATTTCTTGGGAGCCAGATTCAGGATGCGCGCATCGGGAGCGCATTCGCGGGGACCGCCACAGCTTCCTCTGGCCGGATTAGTTTCCGTTAGGCCGATGGGCATCCATTCCCATGACCCAGAACGCTTTTTTGTTCGTCGACGCCTGATGGCAGTTTCCTCAGTACCCTTCGCCGAGCAGCAGAGTTGTGGAAAACAGCCTTTTCACAACTCTTAGCAGTGAATCCAGCCTATATTAGTTACCTCAGAGCAAACGGAAAGCACATGGGCGGTAATCTATGTTTGATGACAACGAGGCGGCGGACACCGCTGCCGATTGGGGCAAGTTGATCGCGCTAGGTGTAGCGCCCGGGAGCTTCACCAGGGGAGTCAGCTTAAACGCGTTCGACAAGCCTGACCCTGAACCAAATGAATAGCCACAGTTTGCGGCTTCTAGTCACCGCGCATGGGCGATCAGGCGCCCAGCAGTGCGGCGCTTCCAAGTGGGAGCGTGTTCAGAGCGCTCCTGGTTTTTCTAAGTTTGGGTGAACTGGGACACTCGTGAATTTCAACAAGTTGGGGTCAATATGAGTGGACACATATTGTTTGTCGACGACGATGAGGACATTCGGCAAGGTGACGTAATCCGCCGTTTTAATTCTGCTGATCGCATTTCGGCATCATATGGTTTTATCATTACAGCTGACTGCGACATTGCACAGAAGAAAACTGGAGACCGCTTTACATGGCTGGAAGTCATTCCAGCGGCTCAATATCTCGAAGAATTTTGGGCTACTGAGCAATTTAGGCGTATAGCTGATAGAAACCTGAAGACCGCATGTGAGGGTCTAAACAGCAGAATCAAGCGATCCGAACTGGGATTGTCTCTGCTTGACGATGGCGCACTTCGATTTTGGTTGGCGGAAGCCGATGCTGATGCCATCCTCACGGCGATTGGTGGCAAATCAGACGTCAAACTTCGATCCCAACTGGCATGCATTCGATTGGCCCTCGGGTTTGACAGCTCAGGCTCACGTGTGAAAGACCTACAGCAGGCTTGGACCTTGCTTGGTCGCGATCAGAAGAGCCAGCAGTCGGCGATTAAAGAAGCCTTTGATCCTGACCGGGGCTTTCCTGATTTTGTTCTGATTCCGGAATTGCCAGCAACCGACGGATACGGGTTCGTCATTCTGCTCCGGGCCATTTCAATGATCCGGGCAGATGGGCTCTTCAGGTCAGAGACGGAAGCTCGCATCAACGGAAAACCAGAAGCATTTCACCGTATAGGACGATTTACAGACGGCTTACGATTTTCAGTCGCCCAGAAGCTAGCGTTTCTCTTCTCTCGCATTGGCATGCCAAAGAAATTCGAAGACGCATGTGACGCAGCCACCGAATTGCTCGTGGAACTCGTATATAAAGAAGCCGGAGAAAAGATATGAGTACTGAATTTGTTATAATCGACGAAGACGCCTTAGGCGCTCTCGATGCGGCGCTGATAGAAGATTCATGGTTCTCCGATTTCAATATACCAAGAAACGCGAATGGTCTTCGCCGGGTGCAGATCTCAAATTTCACCTATATTTTATCCGAGTATGCATCTCTTGAGTCAGGATTGCTTGTCATCAAAACAGGAAAGGAGGGAATATTCGCGAGAGTTTCAAAGCCAAGATCTGCGTTCGAGCGCATCATGCGTGTAGCCCTGAGGCAATTCGACAGGAACATCACGCTGCCCGTTTCCTGGCAGCCCTACCATGATGGTTCGCTGCTTTCTGTGTATGCTGAGCCGTCGAGCCGTAAAATGCCGCACAGAATTTACTTCGATCAGGCTCCATGCGGCACGCCCAATCTGTTCGCTTTCGGCGTGACTGATGCGCCCCAAGCGCTGGGCACAGTTCCAATTGATCTCGCCGGCTTCAAGGCTTCGATTGAAGGCCTCCTGGAGGCTCTACTGGAAGAGGCACCGCAGTCAGAAGTTGTAGGCAACTTTGGCATCTTGCTGAGCGCGCCGTTGGGGGTTGACCTCGCCGGCAGTGGAACGTTGCAAGACTGGTACGAGCGCAAGCTCAGCGCCGAGCAGATTCGGTTTGTCGACCAACCACATGATCGGCCGATAAGATTGCGTGGAGCAGCCGGGACCGGCAAAACCCAGGCGATGGTAGTAAAATGCTTGAAGGATCTCTATGCCGACGCCGACGCGGGCGGCGACAAGACATTCGCATTCCTCACACATAGTGCCGCGCTGGCACACGAAGTCGTGCGCGGCATGTTTTTTGCACTCGACCCCTCCGAGAGATGGACTGGCCTCAAGACGCCAGCGGGGCGGCCCAAGCTGTGGATTGGGACGCTGTATGAACTCGCCCAGGAACAGCTCAATTATGAAAGAAAGGGCCTGAAGCCCTTGTCACTCGATGGGCGGGACGGGAGAGAATTGCAGCGCCTTTTGATCCAGGATGCCATTGAGGAGGTGAAGCGCAGCCCACGAATCGCGCTTGGCATTCTAAGAGATTCTCCCGCGATGGCATCACGCATCGAGAGTCAAGAAATGCGTCCCGCTCTCGTTGAAGAATTGATGAACGAATTCGCTTGCTCGCTCGATGCTGAGAATATTCGCAAAGGAACCCCTGCCTCGGAAAAGTACATCAACGGCAACCGGGAGGCCTGGCAGATGTCACTCCCCTCGCCTGACGATCGCAAAGTCGTTTTAGAGATACATGAGTCATACCAAGGACGGCTTCGTAACGAGCGATTACTGAGCATGGATCAGATGATTGCAGACTTTGGTAGGTATCTGACAACTCACGAGTGGAACCAGCTGCGCGACATCACCGGGTTCGATCTGATATTCGTAGATGAGTACCATTACTTTACAAGAGTAGAGGCGATGATATTGCAAAACCTTTTCGCTTCGAGGGCTGAACATGTCGGTCGGTGGCCGCTAATTATGGCGTATGACCTTAAGCAAAGTACAAATGACGCTGCCCTAGGTGGCGGTCTGGATCGCTTCAGAAACCCGGGAGTCGGAGAGTCGGTTCCTGTCGACTTGAAGCAGGTATATCGTTCCACCCCGCAGATAGCGTCTTTTCTAAGCGATCTGGACGCGTCTTTCCCAGCCATCGACTTGGAAGGGGAATTCGTAACATATGGAGCGACTTCCAGCACCACCGATGGGGACCGGCCCGTAGTCGCCGAATTCGACACCAACATACAGCTTATCGACGAGGCGCTGAATAAAGCGAGCAGCATTGCCCGCACGCTGGATGGCGGAGGTAGTCAGGTTGCTATTCTATGCATGAATGAGGAGCTGTTTGACACCTACCGAAATGCGGGCCGAACAAAAGAGAAAATGGTGGCAGTTACCTCTAGAGAGGATCTTAGGGAACTTCGTTATGCTAAGAGCCGGTGCGTATTCAGCATGCCCGAGTACGTAGCGGGACTTCAATTTGACACGGTCATCCTCATCCACGTCGATCAAGTTGACCTTTCGGGTGAGTATTTGAGCCAGGGCGCGCGACGGCGCTATGTCTCTCGCGCCTATCTAGGAGCGAGCAGAGCTGCGAGGCGCCTTTTCATAGCGTCTTCGGTCGAACGCGGTGGCTTCAGTCAAATCCTGCGGGGTCCAATCGCCAGTGGTAGCTTGCAAAAGGATTCTTTCTGACGGCCCGTCATAGGACGGGGCCTGCGGCATTGCTCCAGAATGTCCCACCCCAAAAGCATCAGACGTACGCAGGCCATATGGTGCCGTCGCCTTGGACCGTAGGCGCATAGGGCATTTGCCAACCGATATCGCCAGACTTGCCAGAGCCAGCGCCGCCGCGATCGGTCCTCTCATCCGTTCTTGTCATGTGCCAGCATGGCGGGCGGTCCGTGCTGTGCATTCTCTATCTTCTACCCCAATTTGCTGCTTCCCTGGCGCATCACCACGCAATCAGGATTGCGGTGCTTAGCAATGGCAATTGCCTCCTCCAGATTTGCCGCTTCTACAAGCTCGGTACGACCGAGCGAACCATTCTTGTTGGCTTTACGGAGTTCAGGTGACGGCTTTCCGCCCATCCAGAAGTCCAGCCACTCTTGCGTTCGGCCGCGTTCGACGATCGAAATTTGATAGGTGTATTTTGCCAAGTGAAAATTCCTTTCCGTTCAGCCATGCTACAGGTCTAGCGGCGGCGCGCTTCCGTTAGCCTCGCCCAATCGCAACTTGAGAGGTGGCTCCGCCTTCTCCTTCGATGAGAAATTCGGCGAGCGCACCCATCAGCCATTCAGCGGCGAATTGATCCAGCGTCAGATAGACAGGCTCATCTTCTTCGCCCACCAACTCCAAGGTACCTTTCAACGGCTTGCGTGAGGTCACGGAAACGTCGCCATCCTGATACTCAACAAATCTAGACATAACCTCTTCCAATTCCATTTGCGCTGCGGACGCGCGTGGGCGACGCCGCGAGCAGGTTAATGTTCAAAGAGTTTTGTTGGGCAGCTGCGCTGCTCGTTGTCTACGACGTGAGGGCTCCCCCATCGTCGGTTATCATCCGGCTTATTCCCTGGTGCCCGGCGCCGGTTCTCTCAAGGCCACCGGAAAAATGATTGATCGCTCAAAGGCCGTCAAGATATTTGTCGGCCGCCCCAGGTGATGTTTGACGTTTGCGTTCCCACAGACCATCGCCGATAGCAGAAGAATGCTTCCTCAATAGTGGGTCTCACAATGTAGCGGTCTACCGACTCGAAACCCTGACTCAGTGGTCGATCAGGGCTCTCACAAACGGATTCTGACATCCCAGCCTTTATCGCGAGCGCGCGTAATTCAGCTGGAAGAGAGCGCAGACTTTTACGTCGTCGCGCAGAACGACGGACCGTGAACGGTCATCTGCATCGTTCAGCGCGAGGGCCTCGACCCCCGCGGAATGCACATTGAGGCGGGAGATAAGCGCAGATGAGCAATGCACATATCCCATCGCGACAGCACTGACACTAATTTTCCGCAGGGGGCGATCGTCCCGGCAACAGGTACCGCAGGAAGGAGACCGACGAAATCAAGCAACGGCTTCGTCCGGCAGAGTCAGGACCACAAGAATCTCCTCATCTGGCAGGAGAAACGACTGCTCCGACACCTCGTGGCGATCGGCGCCCCTGAAATCGAACCAGGCGTCGGCTGGCATTTTGCGAGGAAAATTCTGCTCGGCCGCGCCCTGCAGTAGCATTTCGGCGGTGAAGGTCTGCGGATCGAGCATCTGCACCGGCATCCACCAAGGGTGGATCATTCGCGCTCTTTCGAACCAGCGCCGCTGCATCGCCTTGTTGTAGCAGGCGATGACCATCGCGAATCTGTTCGACAAGGTCATCTTTAAGAGCGTCGCGGTTTGGCTCGCACAAAACTCGTCTGAGAGTTGCCGGGCGGCGGCGAGTGTCGGCTTCTTGATTTTTTGAAGTCGCGGTGTGAGCAAATAGTCCGGCAGGATTAGATCAGAAGCAAATGAATCGGCCTGCCTCTCCGGATTGATCGCCGAACTCGCATAATTACCTATATCATGCTTGTCGCAAAACAGCACGCGGCCGCGATGGTGGTGCCAATGCCCAAGCTCGTGCGCGAGTGAAAAACGTCGGCGGCGTTCGGGGCTGCGGCTGTTGACGGAGATCACCGCCTTTCGCTTCGAGCCAATGATGCGTGCCTCGCAGCCGTTGAGCGGCCGATAGTTGACGGCTGCCCCTTGTGTCCATGCGATGGCTTCAAGATCGATGTCCTTCGGATCAGCGATGCCGAGCGATTGCAGCAAACTTTCTGCTCGCGTCATTCTTTCGGCGCCTCGGGATCCTCAGCCTCTAGCGCCTCGAGCTGCGCGAGATCATCGAGGGCGCCGTCTTCGTCGTCGGAAGACAGATGTTTGCCTTTGCGCGCAGCCATCGTCATGCTCTGGCCGTCGCCGCCAGAACGCATCCGATCGAATTTACTGCGTAGCGCCGCTCGATCCGAGAAACGGGTCGTCGTGGGCTTGCTGTGGAAGTCGGCAACCGCCTGTTTGGCCCGTTCCAGACGCAACCGCCCCGCCATCTTTTTGGCTTCCTGCGCCAAAGCTTCCATCTCGGCAGCGACCTTCGTGGGATCCAGACCGAGCAGAGCCAGTTCCTCGTCGATTTCATCATCAGAGGCCGCGAGAATGGATTCATCGATCGCGTCGCTCAAGTCCCGAAGTTCGTCGACCGATTTGCGCTTGCTGCTCATAACGGCCATCCTTTCGGATATTTCTTGGCCACTGCGCGTCTGATCCGTTTCATAATGTAGTCGTACCCTGCCTGGGTGATGCCCAGCTCGTCGCGCAGCGACCTGCCCTTTTTGCCATCAACGATCGCCATGATCGTCAACTGCGCCTCGTCGTCCCCCTCAAGCAGCTTGTAGACTTCATCGACCACATCCGCGGCCTCCTTCTCGAGAATTGTCTGTTCGGGATCGAGCTGGTCAGCGGCGATCTGCAGTTCGACGACGACACCGGAGCTGTCGGTTCTGCTGAAGGGAACCTGGCGTGACAGAGCCTTGCGTCGATGCGAGGCAATGCTCCGCATCGACTGCGCGAGGAAGGCAATAAACGACACCTCGACCGGGCAGCGCCTTTCACCAAGAATCACCTGGCAAATTGCCTCCTGATAGAGCGTCCCAGGGCCAAAATCCGTGCCGTCGCGCCATCTTTCCTCGATCAGGCGAAGCTTCCTGCGTTCGGCCGCCGGGAGCGAGTCGAGCTTTCCCAGCACCTCCTCAGCGACGAGGTGCCCGTTTTCCGGCTGACCAACGTTGCCGGTGAGAGGAGCGCTCGCTTCATTCATGGCCTGACCGCCACCCTATGCCGACGTGCTGCTCGTTTTCGGACAAAAGAATTTCGTCTCAATTGAAAAAGAATTGAGTCCGAAACATGCGCCCTGCCCGGCATTCCCGAACAGATGCCCGGAAAGCCGACTCATTCAGCTCCGAGCCAAGCCGAGAATATTCGAAAAAGGCAGGAAAGACGATGAATTACCTCGATCCGAAGCTCCAGGCACGCCAGACCCAGATTGTGGAAGTCCTCGAACTGGTCTGCCAGTCGCTAGAGCTCACCGACGCGCAGTTCTCCCTCGCCCGGCAGCGCTATGAAGGCGTGGGCGCCTGCCTTGCCGGCTCCGACGATCCGGTGCTGCGCGCCATCGCGATCTACCTTCAGGGTTCGACAGCGCTGCGCACGACCGTGCGCCCGGTCGGCGTCAACGAGCATGATGTCGACCTGGTGGCTCATGTGTCCGATCTCGACGTTGCGATCTCGCCGGCGGCACTCAAGAAGGCCATCGGCGATTGTTTGCGCGCCAATGGCAACTATGCGCCCCTGCTTGAAGAGATGCCGCGGTGCTGGCGCCTCAGCTACGCCAACGAATTCCACATGGACATCACCCCCTCGATTCCTAACCCTGGCTGCCGGTCAGGTGGCGAACTGGTTCCAGACAAGACGCTGAGGGCGTGGAAGCCCTCGAATCCGAAGGGCTACAGGCGCCTGTTCGAGGAGCGCGCCAAACTGGTCCCTATGATCCGGCTCCGTAAGCGCATAGCCAAAGACAGCACCCATGCCAACATCGAGCCCTATCCGGAAGCCGGGGGCTTCAAGGGTATTCTGCGGCGCACGGTCCAGATCTCCAAGCGCCATCGCGATATCGTGTTTGTCGATGAGCCCGATCTGGCGCCGCTGTCAGTGATCATTACCACGCTCGCGGCACGCAGCTATGAATGGTGCGTGCGCAATCATGAGTATGACAACGAGTTGGAACTTGTGCTTGATGTCATCGATCACATGCCCGACACGATCGAGGCCATCCCAATGGATGGGCGAATTCAGTGGTTCATCTGGAACGAGACCACCGCTGGCGAGAATTTCGCCGAAAAGTGGAACCGCCATCCGGAGCGCGCCGAGAGCTTCTATCACTGGCATCGCGCGTTCCGCGCGGATCTGGCGCAACTGGTGGCCGTCAGCGGCCTCGATCGGCTCAGTGAAGCGCTCAAGGGGTTGTTCGGGTCCCGTCCGGCAACTGCGGCCATGGACTCGCTGACCGATCGCGTTACTGCGGCTCGCAGTGGCGGCAATCTGTTCCTCGCCCCCAAGGTCGGCCTGATCGTTGGCGCATTGCCGGCGTCGACCGCAGTACGGGCCAACACGTTCTACGGGAGCAACGGCTAAATCATGTTGATCGGACGACGTAAGCCTCTGACAGCGGCGCAGCAATTCATCAATCTGCGCAGCAATCCTGTCAGCCAAGGAACTGGCCGGCTCCGCGGAGGGGTGATCACTTGGCGTTACAGCGCGTCGCCCTCGCCACTGAGCCGGGCTTACGGCATCCGGATCGACTTCAAGCAAGGAGGCGTGCCACGGATTTTTGTCGAGGCCCCAGACCTGCACGTCCTCGCTGGCGAACGCCGCATCCCCCACCTTTATCAACAGACGCCGCCGAGGCTCTGTCTCTATCTGCCTCGCATCTTTGAATGGCAGTCGTGGATGCGGCTCGACCTGACGATCGTGCCTTGGACCGCCCTGTGGCTCTTCTACTTCGAGGAGTGGCTAGTCTCCGACGACTGGAAGGGTGGCGGCATGCACCCCGGCGACAACGACAATGAGGAGGCCGTATGAGTGCGCCCTTGCCAGAACCCACAAGCGGAGATCGGTTCTACCGTATCTTGTCGCTCGATGGCGGGGGGATACGCGGCGTCTTTCCTGCCGCCTTCCTGGCGCGTCTGGAAGAGCATCTCGACCATCCGATCGGGCGATATTTCGATCTCATCGCCGGCACCTCGACCGGCGGCATCATCGCGATCGGGCTCGGCCTCGGTCTGTCGGCGCGCGACATCCTGGGGCTCTATGTTAAGCAAGGTCCGGCAATCTTCGGCCAAGAACACGGCTCGATCGAAAATTGGATTCGCCAGAAACTGCGCGGCTTGGCGCATCTCGTTGTCACCAAGCATTCCTCGGCGCCCCTACAACGCGCCCTAGAAGACGTTCTGGGTCATCGCAAGCTGGGCGAAAGTCGCACGCGGCTTGTCATCCCCGCCTGGCATCCCGTCTTGGAACGCGTCTACATTTACAAGACCGCACATCACCCCAGGCTCGAGACGGATTACAGACAGACCGCCATCGACGCTGCGATGGCGACGGCCGCCGCTCCAACGTTCTTGAAGCCGCATATGACGGAATCGGCGGTCGAGCTTATCGATGGCGGGGTCTGGGCCAACAATCCGATCGGAGTCGCCGCGATCGAGGCGACCGGGATGCTCGGCTGGCCGGGGGACAGACTCAAGATCTTGTCGGTCGGCACAATTTCCGAACCCGGCAGGCTTCCCCTGCTCAGAGGTAAATTGCCGATGGCCGCTTCGGTTGCCCGCCTCTTCATGGCGGGTCAAGCGCATAGCGCGCTCGGCACCGCGAAGATTATCACCGGCGACGTCCACGAGCGCAAAGCGATCTGGCGCATCGACCAGATCGCGCCAGAGGGGCGCTATACCCTGGACAATGCCTCTCGCATTTCCGAGATGCGTGACCGTGCTTTTGCCGAGGCGCGTGAACAGCTACCGGAACTCAGACGTCACTTCTTTAGTGGCCCGGCCGCTGAATTCGTGCCGTGCCACTCCCTGTCCACCTGAAGCGTTTCAAAACTCTTCGCCGTTGCGGCAAAAATGAGGATAGCCTTCCCTGAAGGCAAAAACCGTTCCGGTTAGACCGGGACGGTTGTTGAAGCATTGTCAGTCACGACATTGATGACCGGCTGCAGTTCTACCGCGTCGGACGTGAGGTGAATGCTGCTGCAATAAACAAGCAGCCTCGACAACGCTTCGCTCATAGAGCCGATCAAGCTGCTTTGAGCCATGCTCCAATTAACTGCACGCGGACGAACGTCTATTAGAGAATTGCGAAACGCCCCCTAATATGCCAATTTGGGGGCGGGGGATGGGCAAATGTTTCGCCAACGGTTGCTTCTATTTTCAGCAACGCTCTCAATATCGGGCTGCGCGGCTGACTATCTCAACAACTACGACACGATGACGTTGGGGTCAGGGGACGCCAACAACACCAACAGTCTCTTGCAGACGGTTGATCCGTTCAACCCGAACAGCAACAACACACACATTGAAGGCGACGGTGCCCGGTCCGTCGCGATCGTGGCGCGGTATCGCAACGGCTCTGGATCTCGTGGCGGTGATTTGGATTGCGCCGGCGGCAAAGGGAACAATCCCGTCGTTCAAGGTCCGGTGGCGGTTAGCGGGTCTGACCCGAACCGGCTTGACGGGGATCACGACGGTATCGGCTGCGAAAAGTGACGGCCAGTGGAGTCATCTCGGTACGACAATCGATCTAAACAGTGGCGGAATAGGTCCAGCGCCAGGCGCTCACGCGCTCGCCGATGGGCGAGCGTACCGCGAGGCCTGATTTTCGTGACGGTCGCGGCGGTCGCCGCTCTGGTCACGCAGTTTGTCATGCACAAGAGCGCACCGCTGCCGGAAATTAACCTGCAAAACCTCATCACGCCGAAGCCAATGGAGCCGATTACCGGCGTCGCGTCGGTCATCGACGGCGACACGATCGAGATCCACGGCCAGCGTGTCCGCTTCAACGGCATCGACGCGCCGGAGAGCCGCCAGTATTGCGACGACGCCAAGGGCTTCGAATATCCGTGCGGCCGGCGATCGGCGGAAGCGCTGGACGGATTCCTGGCCGCCTCGAGGCCGGTCCAATGCACGTTCGTGACCTGGGATCAGTATCACCGCTTCGTCGGCGACTGCCGGCGCGCCGACGGCGCCAGTGTGGCCGCTTGGATGGTCGAGCAGGGCCAGGCGCTTGATTGGCCGCGCTACAGCCATGGCGCCTACGCATCGCAGCAGGCGAAGGCCAAGGCAGCGAAGTTGGGCATGTGGGTGGGCAACTTCGAAGCGCCGTGGGATTGGCGCGCCTCGCACGCCGACGGCGCAGCGCCGTCGAGCCAGCCGCTCAGGATCATCAGCCGTCGGCAGGTCGCGCAAAGCAGCTATTCGTGCGAGCCGCGCCGCTACTGTTCGCAAGTCAGCTCGTGCGAAGAAGCGAGGTGGTATCTGGCCAATTGCTCATGGGGCGGCAAGTTGGACCGCGACAAGGACGGCATTCCATGCGAGGGGCTTTGCTAGGTCATGTCCATAGGCACTCTATCTGTCGACTACGTCTGGAACCAAAAGCGCATCCCGGTAGCTTGGCGAAAGACCGGCAAAGGTGAGAAATTGCTCGTCAGACTTCCGTACGCAACAAACAACCGCGCCTGGCTCGGGGCGCTTGGGCGCGTAAGGCCAACCTGGGATCAGAGACAGAACCATTGGAAACTGCCAAAAGCGTGGTTCAACGGCTTCGTCGAGAGGTCGCTATCCCACTTCGGAAAGGTCTACATAATTCAGCCCTATCGAGAGCAAGAGAAGTGCTCTCCAGCATGCCAGAATGCGGTTGGGCACGAGTGCGAATGTTCGTGCATGGGCGAGCATCACGGTGCAGGCAATGATGGAAGCTGGTTCGAGGTGTCCGACACCTTTGCCACCCGTTGGGGAAGCGAGGAAATCGCGTGTCGCCTGCTAACCTCCCGCAGTCGATAACCACTTCGCGCCCTCGACTCGGATGGTCGGTGGAGCCGAGACGATCTCTGAAAAGATTGCTACCGGTCGGCGCACGGTTTGCCAAAATCTTGCGGTTACACTGCCTCATCACTATGTGCAGCTGCGGCGGGTCGGGTGACACCAAGGTCCCTATTTCCACTTTTGCCCCTCTGTCCTGGGCAACCAGGTACGGGCTACATAGTGCAGGAACCAAGGGCTGACAGAGATAGTCGGAGGCGACCCGCTCCGATATCCCTTGCGCCAGTCCCGTTATCTTCAACCCGGCCGCAGCCACACGCCCACGCGGCAATCCCCGCCAGCCGGTGCGCCAAGCCCGGTCCTGGCGCACGGTTGATGTCGATCGACGGGAGGTGCTTCCGGTAGAGGTTCGGCTGATGGGGCTGCACGCCATTGTCCGGATCCGGGTCGATGCTTCTATCGCTCAATCTTAGGGCTGAGGCGCAACCCAGACAGTTCGAGAGGCTTCCAGGAATACCAGACAACTTCGACGCCCCGGTCGGCGGTGCTTCTAGACGCAAAGACCGCCCCGGTTAGACCGGGACGGTAATCGATTTATGATAAAATTGGTTGCGGGGACAGGATTTGAACCTGTGACCTTCAGGTTATGAGCCTGACGAGCTACCGGGCTGCTCCACCCCGCGTCACCACGAGCAAGCGTTTGCTTGCGACCACGAGCAAGCGTTTGCTTGCGTACTACTTGCAAGCGTTTGCTTGCGAGTTTAGAGGTAAGTTTTCGCTTACCGGATTCAATGGGTTCGCCAAATGAAAGGGCCGCTTGCGCGGCCCGGGCTCCCGTTTGGCGGGCCTTATATCGTAGAGAGAAGACTGGTCTCCATCCATCCGGGATCTTTTTGATCCGGATTTGAGGTGAACGTGCGCTTTGCAGACCTGGCAGCG
>NZ_MDDU01000026.1:0-33321 GCF_001854795.2 Mesorhizobium sp. LCM 4577
CCGGCCTCGAAGCGGCGACAGGCTCATCGGGAACCACGACAACTTCGGCAAAGCCCGTCTGGCGGGCTCTCATCGTGCGGCGCCACTTATAGATCAGGCTGGTCGCGACATCGTACTGACGCGCCACCGCCGCCACCGTGGACCCGGGCGCGAATGCCGCGGCCAGTATCCGGCACTGATCCTCTTCACTCCAACGACGGCGACGCTCAGGCCCGGTCAATAACGTCACATGGCTCATGCTGTGCTGCTAACTACGCTCGCAAGGACGACCTCAAGAGCGCAGCCTCGCTATCATGCCATGCTCGCGCAAGGCGGCCCTCGCCGGAGGCGTACTGTCCCAGTGAGCGTTTCGCAGCTTTACGTGCTGGCGAACGTCCGCCGTGATCACATTGCCGCCCGAATGGCAATGCAGCGAGATCAAACGAAAGCGTTTCGGGCGACAATGCCTTTTCCCCAGCCGGGCGCAATACGCTCAATCGTGATGGTCTCCTCACAGGTATGACCCTGCCATTGGAGGCGAACCTTCATGCCGCGACTGCCTGTGCATTGGCACAGGTAGATCAAAGAGGGATTCTGTTCCTCAGAGGATTGATAATCGCGAGGAGGCCAGGAGCGTCACCGCTTGAGTTTTGGTGCGCACGCCGAGCTTCTTCTTGGCATTGTCCAGATGGAAAGCGGCCGTACGCGCCTTGATCCCCAAGATGCAGCCGATCTCCCAGGCGGACTTGCCCCTTGCCGTCCATTGCAGGCATTCGTACTCACGGGGCGTCAACGAAACACCATCCACCGCCAGACCACCTGAAAGCTTGCGGCGAACAGAGATGTGAAAGCACATCGCCATAATCTCGAGCGCCTGTTCATATTGCTCGGCGGTGCGCAGGAAGGTCGGATCGAGCCTGTCTGCCGCGAAGGTCATCGCAGCGACACCGCCGCGGCGATCGACAAGTGGAATCGTCAGTCCGCAGCAGATGCCGAATTCGGCAGCCTCATCGAAAAGCTGTTGCTGTCGCGTTGAAATGCCGGCATGGCCGAATCCCGGTCCCCACTGAAAGGGACATTCGCTGCATCTTGCCCATTCTATGACCGGGTCAATCTTTTCATATTGGCGGCGCAAGTAGTGCGACGTCCAGCCGGAATGATAGTTCGATATCAGCCTGGGTTTTGTGACGCGATCAGACACCAGAGACAGATAGGCGAATGCGGGAATTTCGAAGGCGCCGGCGGCGCTGGCCAGTGCGTTATGGAAGTCGACTTCATCAACGCTCAAAGACAACTGATCCAGCAAAGTTTCGAAGACGAGCTGCATTTTCTCCTGCGGCTGTTTCAATTAAACCTGGGACTTATATTAGCAGATACGGCGAGAAGACTTGCCACCGAGATTCGACGCTGGAAAAATTCATGGCGGTGACTACTCTCCGGACCTTCGATCATATGAAAGGAGGTGCCTGCGACCTCGACGCCGGCTGCCGTAAGCCGCTGGTCCGAAGCTGCGATTGTGGGCGGTTGCCATGGTGAATGGAAATATCGAAGCTCGATGTGCCATCCGGATATGCAGATGACCTTCTCGAACTGTCGATTGCGGACGCGCGACAATCACGCGGATACAGCGGGTAAAAAAGGCGCCCTGCCGGCGGGGAGGTACACCGGCAGGGCGGGCCGCACAAACGCCCCGGTCGTTGGGCAACAGGACAGCGGCGGCAGAACTCATTTGGTTACCGCTTGCGATCGAAGTCTGAAGCATGCTTTAGAATCTGACGGCTTCAAGTTTAGCAGTTTCGGTCGGCTCGGCGTGAAATGCGCTGTCAACCCGTCTTCACCAATGGGACATCAATGGGCGACCAGTTCTAATGCCGGGCTGACGTCAAATGTCTGGTCCGTGGGAAAGTTCATCCCAGGGACCACCACATTGGTTACCCGGGACGGCGTCGAACCCGGGGCTCGCTTCCGTCGGCGTTCTGTTCATATCGCATTCTCGGCCTTCAGCGCGCGATAGGTCGTCTCGACCGATTTCGCGGTTGCGTCGACAATTATGTCGATCTCCTTCCGGGTGATGATCAAAGGCGGGGCAAAGCCGAGGATATCGCCGTGCGGCATGGCGCGGCCGATGACACCGTTCTCGAACAGAGCAGCGGCGGYGCGAACCCCGACCTGAAGATCGGATTCAAACGGTATCCCCTGCTTTGGATCTCGCATAAGCTCTACGGCGGAGAGGACTCCGACACCACGAACCTCACCGACGATAGGGTGCCCCGCCAGTTCGGCATTCATGCGTGCATGCCAATACGGTCCGACATCGCGTACATGCTCCAGAATATCTCTTTCCTTTAGGAGTCGAATATTGGCGAGCGCGGCCGCAGCGCAAAGCGTATGACCCGAATATGTCCAGCCATGGCCGAGGGCGCCGTGCTTCTCTGTTCCTTGTTCCAAGACCGACCAGACGCGGTCGCCAATGATTGATCCGGAGATGGGCAGGTAGGCCGAACTCAACCCTTTGGCGATGGTGACGAAGTCCGGCCGCATGCCATAGAGGTGGGAACCGAATTTCTCACCGGTTCGCGCGAAGCCACAAACCACTTCATCGGCGATCAGAAGGACATCGTACTTATCCAGCACCTCTTGAATAGCTGTCCAATATCCTTTTGGGGGCGGAACGATACCGCCTGTCCCAAGCACCGGCTCGCCTATAAAAGCCGCAACCGTCTCCGGACCTTCAGCGAGGATGAGGGCTTCAAGTTCGTCGGCACAACGGCGGGAGAACGCCTCCTCACTTTCGCCGTCAAGCGCCTGGCGATAATAGTGCGGCGTCGTGGTATGGCGCACCAGATCCAACGGCAGGTCGAAGAAATTATGGAAGAAGGCAAGGCCCGTCAGGCTCCCGGTGACCAGCCCAGACCCGTGATAACCGCGATGTCGCGAGATGATCTTCTTCTTTTCAGGGCGGCCTAGAATGTTGTTGTAGTACCAGACAAGCTTGATGTTAGTTTCGTTGGCGTCGGAGCCGGAAAGGCCGAAAAAGACCCTTCGCATGTTCTGACCAAAATACTCGACCACAGCCTCTGCCAAGAGGGCGACTGGCTCTGTTCCTTGACTTGCGTAGACATGGGCGAACGGCAATTCGTGTGCTTGCCTGGCAATGGCCTCGGCAATTTCCGTGCAGCCATATCCCATGTTGACGCAGTAGAGCCCACCGAAACCGTCGAGGCTCTTTCGGCCTTCGGTATCCCAGATGTAGACGCCTTCCGCACCGGCCATAATCCGATTTGGGGTCTCGCCCCGGCTGTGCTTGGCCAGATGCGTAGAAGGATGAAAGACGAAGCTTCGATCCTTCTCTCTGAGTTGCTCGGTTCCCAGATTGCTCAAGCGCATGGTCCCTCTCCTCGCCAAAGTTGGCGGGGCACTCGGCCAGCCGCCTCTCTAGAAATAGCATACCGTAAACGTCGCTGGAGTTTCGCGGGAATGCACGTCTTTAGCCGACGATTTCGCGGAATTGACGTAAAACGCCGTGGAACCAAGGCTTCGGCGTTCACCACTGCCGTAGTGCGGACAAGGGGATCGGCGAATTGGATTTCACCGGTTTGGTCACGACAAGACTGTAATATTGATCGATCCCCAAGCCTGCCTGCAGCAGTCCCTCCATGAAATCCTGATACGCAGCCATGGACAGAGACGCGACGCGCATTAGATAATCGATCCGCCCGCCGATAGCCCAGCAGTCCAGGATTTCCGGATATTCTTGGATCGCAGTCTCGAAGTGTCTTTGGTCCTCGAGGCGATGACGATCCAATACGACCTCCACCATGACAAAGACCATGCCGCCGATGAGAGCCGGACTCAGTCGCGCGTGAAACCCCTCAATAATCCCTGCGACCTCGAGTGCACGGAGCCGCTCCGAGCAGGCCGACGCCGAAAGATGAACGCGTTTTGCAAGCTCGCTTTTTGAAATCCGGCCGTCCGACTGAATCTCTGAAAGAATCCGGAGATCCCAGGCGTCCAGGCGCACAGGATTGGGTTTCGACTTCATGACCTTCTGCTCTTAGCCGTTGTCGACAATGAATTGACGCCAACCAACCGAACTTGGTCGGAAGGCTCAAACGCCAATGATGCGTGCGATGCTGTCGGCCGCCATGCGCTTGCGCCACTCAAGAGGCCCGGAATTGTGAATGGAGTTTCCCTCAACATCGACAGCCATGATGACAGGCATATCCTGCACCTCGAATTCATAGACTGCTTCCATGCCCAGGTCTTCAAAGGCAACGAGCCGCGCTGACTTGATCGATTTTGATATCAGGTAGGCAGCCCCCCCTACTGCGATGAGATACGGCGTTTTGTAACTTACGATCGACTCGATGGCCGCCCGTCCCCTCTCCGCTTTGCCCACCATCGCGAAAAGTCCGGTTTCGGCGAGCACCTTGTCCGTAAAATCGTCCAAGCGGCTGGAGGTTGTCGGGCCAGCCGGCCCGACGACCTCATCTCTCACGGCGCGGACGGGTCCAACGTAATAGATTACGCGTCCCTGCAGATCGAACGGAAGCGGCTTACCGGCGTCGATCAACTCGACCATTCGCTTGTGGGCCGCGTCACGGCCTGTCAGCATCTTTCCGGACAGAAGGAGCGTTTCACCACAGCGCCACGATGCCGTCTCTTCCTTGGTCAACGCGCCGAGGTTGACTCTTCGTACGCCTGCTGGATTCAATTCGTCGGTTCCAATGTCGGGCCATTCGCGCAAGTCGGGCGGCTCCAGCCCGACTGGTCCAGAGCCATCCAGGGTAAACTTCAGGTGCCGGTTGGCGGCGCATTGCGGAATAAGCGCCACGGGCTTGGACGCCGCATGGGTAGGATAGGTCGCAACCTTGACATCGACTACTGTCGTCAGGCCACCAAGGCCTTGGGCGCCGATGCCCAGCGCGTTAATTCGTTCATAAAGTTCAATCCGCAGTGCCTCCTCCGCGCTCAACGCCCCCCTGGCGATCAGTTCCGCCATATCGACGGGCTCGTTCATGGCTTCCTTGGCAAGCAGCATCGCCTTTTCAGCGCTACCACCGACGCCAACGGAGATCAGGCCGGGCGGACACCACCCACTGCCAAGCGTCGAAACGGTATTGACCACCCAGTCGGAAACGGACCCGCTGGGGTTCAAGGTGGTAAAGCGTGCCTTATTCTCTGACCCGCCGCCTTTTGCGGCAATGGTGATCTCAATCTGGTTCCCTCGCACAAGGTCAACGTGGACGACCGCCGGCGTGTTGTCACGGGTGTTGACCCGTCCGGAGAGCGGATCGGCAACGATCGATGCCCGAAGGGGATTGTCAGGGTCGAGATAGGCCTGACGGACGCCCTCATTCACAAGGTCGGCGAAACTGACCGTTGATTTGATGCGGGCGTCCATGCCGACCTTCGCGAAGACCACCACAAGGCCGGTGTCCTGGCAGATCGGCCGCCGCCCGAAGGCTGCCATGCGGGAGTTCAGCAGAATCTGCCCGATGGCATTCTTCGCCGCCGGGCTCTGTTCACGCGTATATGCCTGCGAAAGATAGCGGATATAATCTGGAGGATGGTAATACGAGATGTACTGAAGGGCGTCTGCCACGCTCCTTGTGATGTCCTTGCCGGCGATGGTCCGTGTTCTATTTCCCACCGGATTTCATCCAAATGAACCGAGGCCGTTGACCATTTTCAGGATCTGGAAGCTCCGCACTCCCTGCTCACCTCCTTCATATCCATAGCCGCTCTGTTTGATGCCTCCGTAAGGCGCATCCGCTGAAACCCCTTTCAGGTAATTCACACTGACAGCGCCCGCCGAAAGGCCATTAATCAGCTTCTGTTGCGCGTCGGCAGCGCCAGTGAACAAATACGCGGCCAAGCCGTAATCGGTGGCGTTGGCTTCCTCGATGGCCTCTTCGATCGTGTCGAACGGCGCGACCGTGAGGATCGGTCCGAACGGCTCTTCATGAAGCACTCTCGCTTCATTTGGCACGCTCGTCAGGATGGTTGGCGGCCAGTAAAAGCCCGGTCGGTCGAGGCGGGTTCCACCTGTCTCGATGCGGGCGCCACGATCGACCGCATCCTTGGTCAGGCGCTGCATGGCCTCGATACGCCGCGCGTTTGCCATCGGTCCCATCTCGGTTGCAGGGTCGTCCGGCAGGCCTATCCTGATCTTGCGGGCGGCTTCCGTTATCCGTGATAAGAATTCCCCGTAGAGGGGCCGAGCTACGAGAATCCTGCTGGGTGCGTTGCAGCTCTGGCCCGCGCACTCGAACTTGTATTCAGAAATTGCCGGTATGGCGTTCGCCAGGTCGGCATCCTCGCACACCACGACCGCCGAGTGACCGCCGAGTTCAAGGATGCAACGCTGCAAGTTATTCGCGGCAAGCGTGGCCAGCTGTTTTCCAACTGCAGTTGAACCCGTGAAAGTCAAGACCCTCACGATTGGAGAGCTGAGCAGATGCCGCGATATATGCACCGGCACACCGAAGACAAGATTGACCACGCCGTCGGGGATACCTGCTTGGCGCAACGATTCAACGATATGGACAGCCACGCTCGGTGTCTCTTCAGCCCCTTTGAGGATCACAGGGCAGCCCGCCGCCAGCGCTGGGGCGAGCTTGCGGGCGATGAGAACGGCCGGATAGTTCCACGGCGTAAAAGCAGCAACGACGCCGAGTGGCTCGGGGACGATCATCCGGTTCGGGCCCATCGGAATAGGGGCCGACAGCTCTTCGGCGTGGGCGCCGTTCCACTCCAGTGTTTCGACGGCGCGCGCGTACTCACCTGTCGCTTCGGCAACCGTCTTTCCCTGTTCGACCGACAGGTCCTTGGCTGCTGCTTCAATCTTCGTTGCCAAGATTCTTGCGGCTGCTGCCAGGATCTCGCCACGTTCTTTTGCAGGCCGTGAAGACCAAGTCTTACGGCTGCGTTCTGCCGAAGCGAGGGCCTCATCCAGATCCGACACCGTCGCCGAGGCCACCGAAGCAAATACCTTCTCCGTCGCCGGATTAATCACCGGCAATGTGGCTCTGCTACCACCGGCTCGCCATTTGCCGTTTATAAAGAGCTCGTTGCTCCTAGCGTCGGACATGCGCGCGCGCTCCACTGCTCTAATTTGCTAGGCGAGCGCCTTTCGATGTCGAAACCGCTGAACTCTCGCCTGAGCCAGTTTCATCGCGACGGTCGCGGCGGGTCAAATATCGATTAGTGCCGAAATCCATCTGGAATCCAGATCGATCTAACGGCTGTCAGGCCGCGTCAGGAACGGATGCTGCCCAGCGGCGGCTCTCTATCAACTCTCTGGCGACCTTAGGAATGAGCTTGCGGACCGAAGAGACGGCCGCAGAACGCTCATCTTTAGGATTTACAGCGAGCACAACCGAGCGGGTAATCACTGGATCGACGATCCTGACCGTCCGGACCAGCCCTTGAGAGGCTTCTTTCTGGACCGCGGACGGGGCGAGAATAGAATGCGCTTTCCCCTCTACGACCATGTTGATGATCGTTGAGAGCGAGTCCACCTCAAACTTGACATCCAAGGCGCAGCCGTGTTGTGCGACGACGTCAGCCACCGAGCGCCTGACGTTGTTATTGCRCATGGGAACCGCCAACGGGAACGCATGCAGGTCCGCCAGACATATCGACTCCTCGAAAGGCGGCTCACCTGACGGCACCACCAGACAGAGGTCTTCGCGCGCCAAGACTGTCATTCGCCCCACACTGTCCGCGGTGCGATAGAGAACTGCCAGATTGAAGCGTCCAGCAGCCATCCACTCCTCTAGCGGTCCAGTCATGCCCTCGACCATCTTCAGGGAAACTTTGGGCAGTTCGTTTCTAACCGACTCAAGCAGCGGGCCGCTTAGGACTCGAGCAGCTCCTGACGGAATGCCAATAGTCACCTCCCCCGCCGGGGAAGCAGCTGAGTTGGTCAATTCCACCTCGGTAAGTCGAATTTCCCTGAGAATCGCTCGCGCCCGATCGAGGAGTTTGGCTCCCGACGCCGTGACACTCACGCCGGTCCTATCGCGTATTAGCAGCTGAGTGCCGAAGCCTTCCTCCAGTTGACGCACGTGAAGGCTCAGCGCGCTCTGAGCGATATTAAGGAAAGCGGCGGCCTTCGTGAAGCTGCCTGCTTCAACCACGCCGACGAAATATCTTAGCTGCCTAATTTCCACGGGTACTCTTCCGAGGGCCAACTCCAATTCTGTAATCTATCTCGAAATGCGATGGCGCGATAGCAATAATTATGCCACGCTGCCGAGACCCTCGGACGGGGCAATTGGGGGGTGAAGTCTCGCCCGGTTCCCATCAGTTGGCGAAGGTCTCAAACGTCCAGCTCGGCTTGCGGGCCCAAGGCGATGATTTCACGGGCCCTTTGAATGACCGGTGCATCGACCATCTTTCCGTCCACGGCGAAAGCACCTCTGCCCCGGGCCGAGAAATCGGATTGCGCCGCGACCACACGATGGGCCCACTCGAGTTCTTGTGCGCTTGGCGAGAATGCCTCATTGAATATGGCCACTTGTGTCGGATGGATCGCCAAGGCTCCTACGAAGCCAAGCCGCCGCGCACGCGTCGCGGCTTCACGAAGTTTATCGCTATCGGAGAACTCGCCGATGCTCCCTACGAAGCCCAGCGGGAGCAAGCCGGCCGCACGGGCGGCAAACAAAACAGAAAGATTCGGCGCCAACAGAAGGTCGAACTCAGGGGAGCCGCCGACAGCGGCACTGAAGTCTTCGGGACCGAGCGCCATTGCGACCATCCTGGGATGTGCCAACGCAATGGCCGCGAGCCTTTGCAGGGCCCCCGGGGTCTCGATCTGGGCAAGGAACCGGATGCGCCCCATCGGAAGACTTCTTTCCCGTTCAAGTTCGGAAACTGCATTGGCGATCTCTAGTACCCACTCTGCCGAATCCGTCTTCGGAAGAACAAGCGCGTCAACACCCACTATCACTGCTGCATCAAGATCGGCCGCCAAAGCGCGCAAACCATGATTAACGCGGACCAAGACAGATGCGCCTTTCCGGCCCACCTTTGCCACGCATTCAGGAACCTGCCGCCGTGCTTCTCCCTTCTGATCGTGTGGAACGGAATCCTCAAGGTCAAGTATGACGCCATCCGCACCCCGCTCATGGGCCGTCTCCACAAAGCGCGGTACGTGAGCGGGTACGAAGAGCAGGGATCTCCAACGTGGTACAGACATCGCGGTTTCAACTGACGGAAGGGTGTCCGCAATCATGGAGTCACCTCTGCAATCAATCTTAGCGACCGTGACCACGGTGGGCTTGCTGGATGGCAGACGCGCTGAGATGATCCGAGGTACACAGGCTTTTCGCAAACCGCGAGCGCACTCCCCATACTCAGACTCGCGCTCACGCTGACGCGGCTCGGTCGCGCAAAAGCTCCAGAACCTCCTCTCGGACAGCCTCAGTATGAGCGCCGAGAGCCGGAACTGGGCGTAGCGAGGGCTGTTCATAATTGAAAATTGCCGCCGGCGCGATCGTCTCGACGCTTCCTTCAGGCGTGCCAATCTCGACTCTGCGGACATGTGGATGTTTTGAAACATCCGCCACTTCGCTCAGTCGGCCATATGCCAGTCCGGCCGCCTCAAGCTCCTGCATTGCTCCCTGGCATGATAGTTCAGAGAACCGCCGTTCAATGATCTTATCAAGTTGCGCACGGTGACTGAGGCGCTCCATATTATCGGCAAAACCAAGTGCGCGTGTAAGTTCCGGCTGCTTGAGGAACTTCTCGCAAAAGCTCACCCATTCGCGGTCATTCTGAACCGAAAAGATGACGTCCTTACCATCGGCACAACGATAGGCGCCATATGGCGCCAGAGACGGGTGTTTCACACCGGCGCGTTCCGTCTGGTAGTCGCTATAGTCGTTTTGCAGAACCGGAACATTCATCCAGTCAGCGACAGCATCGAACAGTGACACCTGAATGCAGGTCCCTTCGCCGGTGACCTCGCGGTGATACATCGCCTGAAGAATGGCGCTGTGCGCTGTCATGCCCGCTGAGATGTCACAGACCGAGACCCCGACACGTGCGGGCCCTTGTTGGTTGCCGGTGATCGCACATAGACCTGTTTCGGCCTGGACGATGAGATCATAGGCCTTCAAGTGTGAATAAGGCCCTTTGTCACCGAAACCCGAGATATCACAGGTTATCAGGCGCGGAAATCGGCGACGCAGATCAGCAGACCCGAAACCTAGTTTTTCGATGCTGCCCGGCTTCAGATTCTGGATAAAGACGTCAGCAGCGGCAATAAGCGTGTCGAGGACCTCGCGGTCCGCCTCCAACCTCAGGTCCAGACACACCGATTCCTTACCCCGATTAAGCCAGACGAAGTAAGCACTCTGCCCTCGGACCAACTTATCGTAGCTTCGGGCAAAGTCCCCTTCCGGCCGTTCGATCTTGATTACCCGGGCGCCGGCATCCGCAAGGCGAGACGAAGCATAAGGCGCGGCCACGGCCTGCTCCACTGCAATGACGGTGATCCCCTCAAGGCTATTCTGCATTAGTGACACCGCGCTTTTCACCCAACATTCTTAGTTGCTCGACGGTTCAGGGTCGCGAGCAACCGGTCCTGTTCGTTCCCAACGATAGAAAATGCCTCGTCGACACCCATCCCGGGCTTTGCGAGCATCATGGCGGCCTGGGTCGCTACCGAAACGTGGACTGAAGCCTGGGCGGACAGATCCGTCTCGGTACAGCTTCCCCCGACATACGCCCCTACCTTGTTCGCCTTGCAGATGAGAACAGCACGAGCCGTGTCGGCTATTGAGCCGACATCCGGGGTCTTGATTTGCACGAGATGCGCGGCCTTCGCTTCGGCAAAGAGCCGAATGTCCTCAAGCGTATTGCATCTCTCATCCACGACAATGCGTGCGCTAGAACCCCGGTTGTCCAAAATCGACACCATCTTGGCGTAGTTCTCAATTTGAGCTTGCGTAGAACCAAAGTCCGCCGGCGACTCGATGTTGAGCGTGAAACCCGGGACGGTATCTGCAACCTCGCAGATAAAGTCGGCGATGCTTTGCGGCTCCAGGCCGATTTCCGATCCGATCCAGCCATACACATCGAAATGCAGCACCGGCTGGTATCCCGGAGGGCCGATTTCGCGCGTGCGCTTTGCAACCCACTTCACGAACTCCATGAAGGTCTGGCCGCCTACGCCGAATTTCTGCCGTGAGTTGATCAGGCCGTGGGGAAGCACATCCACGGCTTTCAAAATCATCTTGTCGACGTTAATTTCGCGAGCATCACCGCTCTGGCAGTAAATCGGGATCCTGCGCGTCGGCAGTGGCAAATCAAACTCGTCGCATATGATCTCCGCCATGGTCTTCCGATGAAGATGAGCCGCCACGCGAAGGAGAGCCTGGCTTACTCCATACTCAAGAGCCAGAGGCAGCCGCATGTTTTCGAAGGGCCCGAAAACTCTCGTGCAAGCATCAAGATAGCGAGATGCATCGACATCAAAAAGCCGCGGAGCGATGACGCGTGATGTCAGATCGGAGATTTGTTTCGGGTCGAACAGAGGATTACGTCCGCCGGCACCAGAGTACTGGACACCCATCGCGTCGCCCCAAGCAACCATATCATCTGCCAGGACAAGCCCGACGCTGAGCGACGATGCCGGAACGCGAATGGACGTGAAGCCGGGCGTTATCGGTTCGCCGACATAGATGAAGCCGTCCTGGGTTGCGCCGGCTCTGATAGCAGCCTGGTCGTCATAGAAAAACGCGCCATTCCCAGGCACAAGGAGGACGTCTTTTATCCGCACTTCAATCGGCTCTATCTCTAAGGGACCGCGTTGGCGGCCGGATGCAGTTTCGTTCTGCTACCTGCCAAGTATGCGCCATGTGGCAAACAGTTCGCCAATATAATGTCCCGGACGGTGCCATCGCGTTTCCAGATGGCCGGCGCCTGTCTAAGTAATCGCCTTCGCTCTAACGCATCTATTCGGAGACCAGTCTGAAACAGTGATCTTTCGATCCAAACTGGTCCCGGGAGAGAATAGCGTCTCTTAGAGACCGTCTTGAAAATCGTCTGGCTATTGGTTCGGTTTGAGACTTGGTTATGATTCAAGCTGTGGATGTGGACAGGGCAGAGCCGTGCCGGATGGCCCAGATTGCCAAGAAGACCAAGCGCTACCCGTCTGATTTGACGGACGAAGAGTGGGAGCAGTTCGCACCACTGATGCCCAAGCCTGGGCGTCGCGGCCGTCCGCGCGAGGTTGATTTCCGAGAGGTGGTCAACGCCGTGCGCTACCTGGTCCGCTCCGGTTGCGGTTGGCGGATGCTGCCGATCCATTTCGGCCCCTGGCAGACGGTCTATGGCTGATTCCGCGAGTTGGCGCGGCGAAGCGCACCGCGCCCACATCGAGGCAACCTCGATTCTCGACATCCACTTCGTCAGTAATCTCGACAAAGGCTCCGCCGAGCACCTCGACAACGTGACCTACTGCTCCCGCGGCCAGGCCAAGAACTTGATCAAGATGCACAAGAGCCAGCTCGCCTCCGACAGCACCAGCTGCCGCTCACCGATCGCCAACCAGGTCCGCCTCATCCTGCACACCGCCGCATACTGGGCTCATGCTGGCCCAGCCCGAGTCGTCAAGCTCGGCGTCCGCGTTACCGAAACGTTTCGCGCATCCGTCTGGCCTTCGCCGTCACCTTTCCCGAGGCAAGTCTGTTCCGAGCGATCGCCATTCCCGCTACAGCCCGCCGCGCCAGAGCGCCGGGGCATCAAAGCCCTAACCCAACCGCCTCCACCCTCCAGCACGTGCCACAAGTCCCCTCAGCCGCGGCGAAAAAGACGCCTCACGCCTTCACGTCCGAGCGCTCTTTGGCAAAGGAACCAAGCTGCTCGTAAATAGAAAGGGCTAATAAGGCTTTTACTACCTTCTCGGGATTCTTCCTCCATCAGTTCGGCTGCGGCAGATTTCAATCTCCAGGGGACCGTCGTCCGTGATCTCAATGCAGCATCGAATTTGAGGCATGTCGATAATGCCGTCCCCATCATGTCTCGGTCGGAGACCAGATGCTGCGTCGGAACCACCGAATCCCATCAACGGTTCTGCGCAACAGCTCGCCCGCGGGCGCGTCGTGTCAACCATGGTGCCAAGTTCATCGACGGGTAAGCAGCGCACCGAAGAATACGGTTTGGTTGCAGTGCTACTGATTTGTAACTTCTGGTTCTGCGCAATCCACGATACGTAAATTACCGATTTTTACAGCTTTCTCTGGAGTAACCTCAAACAACATCCTGTCACCGACATAGGAAAACCCAATCTTCATATTTTTTCGAAGCGAACGCGTGTTTGTTGGGCGAATGAATCCAGTCACTTTCTCAAGCTTTAGACGCTCGAAAGCAAATTGGACTACTGCCCTGCCGGCCTCGACCGCGATCCCCTTCCCCGAGGCCGCAAGGTGGAGACAGGTAACGAGTCCCACGTTGTTCGGACCTTCGGGCACATACGGGCCGCTGCACATCAATCCACAATAGCCAGCGAATTTTATGGCTTGGCCTTCATCCTTGACGAACACCATCCATAAGCCGAAACGATTGTGCTGCCAATGATTGATGAACTGAAGCAGTGCAGCTTTCGACTGCTCTATCGTCGGATAGACTCCATCCCCGATGGCGTTCACCACGAATGGGTCGCTATGAAGTCCATGTAGAAGAAGCTCGTCGCTATGCGACGGCGGCCTTAGGATCAGGCGCGGCGTTTCTAGAATGTGCATGACAAGCTTCTTTCCTGAGCTGGCGCTTATAATTGAGCGGCACCTACAACAAACGTGAACTATGATATTACAGAATGCGCGTTCCTTGGGTTAAAGTTCTAAGAAATTTCTGCAATAATCCTGTTTTCGGAAAACTGAAGGTTCTTTAAATTCGCTGAGTGGCGCGGCCATTGCACGCTGATGATGTTGCTGAAGTCAGCCAAGGAAGTTTGCATGCCCTTGCCTGGGCGCGAAAAGTCGAGAATGACACCCTTGGTGTAGGCGCGTAGGCAAGCAGAGTTCTTCCGAGAGTAGACCGGCGACGCGGTTCAGTTCGCGCTGCCGCAAGATCGCCAGCATGTTAGCGCGGTAAATCGTCCACACAAAGGTCTTGAACATGCGCCACCAGGCCCGTCTTATGCACAACCGCGTGTGTTAGAGAGGCTGCCCGATGTAGCTTAGCGATTGACTTGGCGTAGGACTCGGTTGTCTGTCATCGGGCGAAAATTCCCTAGTTGGCGCTGCTGCCGCCAGTTCCGGGACGCGTACCGGAACTGGCGGCTTTTGCTCCGGCGTCGATAGTCCATCCCGAGGGGGCGCTGGTGGTCCAACTTGGAGAACTTCTGATGATATTGGATCTACACCGTCAGGGCCTATCCGTGACTGCGATCGCCCGGCGAACGGGCCGCGATCCCAAGACAGTCCGCAAATACATCGATTGCGGGCTCGAACTCCCCGCCTACGGGCCGCGGCAGGCGGGGCGGCCAAACAAGATTGCACCGTTCGTCGACTATTTGCGCGAACGGGTCACAGCTTATCCCGACCTCTCGGCGCTGGGCCTGACGCGCGAGATTTGTGAGCGCGGCTATGACGGCGCCTACACCGCCGTGAAGCGCTTCGTCGCCGCGATCCGGCCCCAGGACCAGGTGCGTCCTTTCGAGGTGCGGTTCGAGACGCCGGCCGGATATCAAGCACAGGTCGACTTCGCGCGCTTCGTCACCGAGTTCACCGACGCGCCGGGCGTGATGCGCATCGTCTGGCTGTTCTCGCTCGTGCTTGGCCACTCGCGCTACATGTTCGCCCGCTACGTCATGCACCAGAACCTGCAGACGCTGCTGCGCTGTCATATGGAGGCTTTCGACGCCATTGGAGGAGTGCCGATCGATATCCTCTACGACAGGATGAAGACGGCGGTCACCCTCGAAGATAACGAAGGCCACATCATCTACAATCGCTCGCTGCTGGCGCTGGCCAAGCACTTTGGCTTCCAGCCCAGAGCCTGCCGGCCGTATCGCGCCAAAACCAAGGAGCAGGCATCACGATGCACCTTGTTGGAGTTTGTTGAGCGACAATTAATCTGGGCGGACGACCACATATCGACTGCCGGCGCCTTTTTCGAGTCTGACATTGCCCGGCGGTTCGTACAGGTATCGATGGTTGGTGGCGTAGCGGTGGCGCTTGAGAATGCCCTTTCGCCCGAATTGGTGAACGGTCGAGGCGCACACGCCGAGCTGCTGGGCTACTTCCTCGCCTGTCAGCATGCCGCTCTCCCGCAGCCGTTCGTACCGGCTCTTCATTCCATAGGTGCGGCGCACGAGCATGACCTTCTTCAGCGTGAAGGGTTCGCCGCGCCAGTTGCGATGCCCGAGTTCATTGAGACGGGCGGCGATCTGCTGGTCATTGGCGGTCTCCAGCAGCTCATTGATCAAGGCCACGACCTGTGCCGGCGTCTTGCGTATCACTGACATAGGCCGCGGTCTGGTCACCGACAGGCTCTGTGTGCGACCGCCGCGCCAGCGGATATGTATGTTGACCTGCTCGTCGACGAGCAGCGTCACGTCTTCGAAAGGCCGAGCATGCGCTTGTGTTCGACGCCACCGGTGCGCTCGTCTTTCCATATGCGGGGGAAATCGGCGGCCAGCGCCGTGATGCACTCCTGCGCTGGCTCGTCCAGCAGCGAGCGGTCGGCCTCGTTCTGGCGCTCGTGCAGGTACCGCCGTCGGGCAAGTTCAGCCTCATAGCGGGCGCGTTGCAGTTGCGTGCCGCGCAGCGCAGCGGCGTGCTCCACACGCTGGGTGATCTCCTTGCTGCACGGCAAGCGCGACATCGATTGCTGCCGGCGCCATCGCCTCCAGCAGGAGCGCGCTCACCGCGTCGTCGACTGGAGCGCCGCGGACCCATTGGCAATGTTTGCCGGCGTGCCGCACGACGGCTTCGTTGCAGACATAATAAGGACGCAGCCGCCCCTCGAACGGCTCGTAATGGATCGACGAGCTCGCGAATAAGGCGGTAGGGCGTGGAATACCAGTGTCCGTCGACCTCGACGTGATAGTCGGGCGCGACACGGCAACGCTTCCAGTGCGCAAAGACGTATGGCTGATCCGGCAGTGCGCCCAGCTTCGGCCTGTCTATCTCGGCGAAGAGTTCGGCGCGGCTGGAGCCGAAGCCGCGCATCTGGCGGGCGTGAGTTCGGCGACGAGCAGGCGGATGGCGCCGTTCAACTCCGCCAGGGAAAAGAAGCGCTGATTGCGCAGCCGCGCCAGGACCCAGCGCTGGGCAATTTGCACGGCGACCTCGACTTTTGCCTTATCCTTCGGGCGTCTCGGCCTGGCTGCAAGAACTGCGGTGCCGTAATGGCTCGCCATCTCCGCATAGGTCCGGTTGAGACCGGGGTCGTAGCGGTCGGGGTTGGTGACGGCGGCCCTGAGATTGTCGAAGACCACGAACTTCGGCACGCCACCCAGAAAGGTGAAGAGGTTCGTGTGCACGCCGATCCAGTCGGGCAGGCTCTCGCTCGGGCACGCCTCGGCGTAGGTATAGTTCGAGGCGCCCATCGCTGCGACGAACAGCTTCATGGGATGCGCTTCGCCGGTGATGGGGTCGAAGATGTCGATGGTGTCGCCGGCGAAATCGACAAACACCTTCTCGCCGCCCAGGTGCGTCTGGCGCATCGTCGGGCGCGCGCGCCCTTTCCAGGCCTCGAAGGTCGTACAAAACCAGGTGTAGCCAAAGCCGTCGGGATTGGCGGCGCGATACTCTTCCCACAGCAGCACCCGCGTTACACTGCGGCGACGCAACTCCTTCTCTACATAGCTCCAATCGGCACCGGCCGCCGGGGGCTTTGCGATGCCGCCTTCGGCGCCGGGAAGAGCAGCAGCTCAAGGCCTTCGTCATCCATCCCCTCGGGCAGCGGCCAGCTCAGCCTGGCGAGACGGGCGCGCCGCAGATAACCATGCACGACGCCATTGCTCACCCCGAGCGTGTGCGCGATGGCGCGTTCGGTCAGGCCTTGGACATGCCTTAGACGTAAAACTTCTCTGATCCGGCGCATCGACAATCTCTGGGTTGGCATCAGGCTTCCTCGTTTGAACGAGGCACCCTGTAGCTGAGTTGCCGGCCGAAGCGTCCCGCACCTCCGAAAAGGTGCTCACGATCGTCTGAAATCGTTGCTCATGATCTCGTGAAATCCGTGCTCACGATCGCCTGAAATACGCACGTAGTTCTCCCGTGGAAGACTGGCCAAAAACCGGGGCGCTCGACGGTCTCGAATAGTTGCCCGGCGATTGACGCCCAGCCTCCGCATGACATATCGTTGATGCGATCTAGTTGCCGGGCAATGGCGGCATTGGCCTCAGTTCTGCGAGAAGAAGGTCTGGGACGCATCATGCCGTAGCCGCGATTGATCTCGGGGATCGTGGAAGCTGGCGCGGCTGACGCCGACTGCGGATTGTCGGGACGATCAGTCGGGGAACGCCACCCAAGCAGCGAAACATCCTGACGTGTGAACCAATCCAATCGGGACGAACGCCAGCACGCACGAAGATCTCCGCCTCGCGGATCTCGCCGCTCTTGCGGTCGACAATCGGGATCTTCTTGCCGGAATAATCCACGAAGACCTTGTCGACCGTGCCCTCTCTGGCGCCCTTGCGACTGAAGAGCTTGTGCTCAAGCGCATCGTCTATCGGCTCCGGCAGGGGCCAGCTCAATCCAACCGCCGCTGCGCGCTGCATATTATCCTGCGCCGTACTGCGCGCTATCCCAATACGACCGCAAATCTCGCGGGAGTTCGTCCCGCTTCCCGCAAGCCGCAGCATTTGTCTCAATTGTGTCATGATCAGCCTTCTCTTTGCCGGTACCAAAATCTCCCCCGTTTATTGGAGTGATGATGTGGACGCCTCCATCACCGGCGTCAGCAAGCGTGATATGGCTTTGCTGTTGCCTCACTGGAAAGCAAGGAGCATCCGCAATGCAAATTACCACGATCGGGCTTGATCTGGCCAAGAACGTTTTTCAGGTTCATGGCATTGATCAAGAAGGCAAGGTTGGCGTCCGGCGAAGCCTTCGCCGTTCGGAGGTTGTTGAGTATTTCGCCAAACTTCCACCTTGCCTCGTTGGCATTGAAGCCTGTGCAACGGCGCATCACTGGGCTCGCGAGATCGGTCGATTTGGGCACACGGTTCGTCTGATGCCGCCTGCCTATGTAAAGCCCTACGTCAAACGCAACAAAAATGACATCGCCGATGCCGAAGCCATTTGGGAAGCGGTGACGAGGCCGAACATGCGCTTCGTTGCCGTGAAGACAGCGGCTCAACAATCGGTTTTGATGCTGCATCGCTGCCGAGTTCTTCTGGTCCGGCAACGAACTATGCTGGCCAATGCAATTCGCGCGCATCTGGAAGAATTCGGCATCGCGATGCCGCAAGGGATTCGTACTTTGCTGACGGCCCTGAATGTGCCGAAAAATGAAATGAACAACCTTCCCGATCTCGTCCGAATTGCACTCACCCCCATGACAGCAAGCCTCATCGAACTGGGTCAGCGCATTAAAGCACTGGAGATCGAGATTGCGCGCGAGCATCGCGGCAACGAGACCAGTCGCCGATTGGAAACGATTCCCGGTTTTGGTGTCATCACATCAACAGCGATGGCAGCGACAGTCGCAGACCCGACAGCCTTCAAATCTGGCCGTGAATTCGCCGCCTGGCTCGGTCTTACGCCAAGAGAGAGGGGTCCGCCAAGACGGCGTGGATCCGTAAGCTCATGGAGAAAAAGCCTGCGAAGGTCGTGGCGGTTGCGCTCGCCAACAAGATGGCGCGCATTGCCTGGGCGCTGATGACGAGAGGAGAGATTTACCGTGCCATCCCCGCTTGATCTGGCGTGGGCTTGAACGCGACAACGAGTTGGTGAGGACGAAAGACACTTGACGAGAACCGGTCAGGGGCCGGGGGTTGGAAAGCCCGAGGGGTGCAGCGACTTTTGAGCGCGCTGGAGTGTTTAGGGATCCAATCCGCGGAGATTCATCAGGGCCAGCGGCTCAACACACCCATCGAAAGGCCGAACATATGACTGCAACCGACCGTTTTTGAGAATGGTGCCACTTTCGTCTTGCCAAGGAGGCGTCCACATATGTACCCCTTTGGGGTGACAGTTCGGCATCAGGGATTGACCAGTCTTGTCGGGTTTTCGAAGAGAGAACCATGGCAAGATACCGCGCACAGCATCGAGTTTAAGCGTCAGGTCGCGCAGGAATATCTGTCCGGCGAGATGCCTCGCGGGTTGGCGAAACGCCACGACATCACCCGCAACCTGATCCCCTGATCCAGGAATACGAAACTCGGATTGCCGCCCTTGAGCGGCTCGTCGGAACAGGCCATGGAACTGGGGTTCCTGAAGGGGTCTGGGAGGGACTACATCCGCTATCACCGGCCCCGCGGTATCTCCGTCGCCGAAGGATGCCGGCATTGCACGCCCTACTATGATCGCTCGGCCGCATTGAGCGTCGAGGAGCGCCAGCGCCCGGCCGACCTGGAAGCCGCCTTGCATCATGCGGCGATCACTGCGGCGCCATCAACATCGACTCCCTTGCCCCCAGGGCACAGGCGCGAATGCACGCCCTTTCCTCCGAAGTCGGGCGCGTCGCCAAGCGCTGTGCGTCAGCGTTCTAGCTAAGCTAGAGTTCGGCGGCAAGGCGGTCTTTCAGCAGAGAGACGTCGCGCCGATCTCGGTCGGGATCAACCCACTAGGAGAGGTAGGCGCGGTGGCAAATGGAGACATGGTAACACCACCCACCTTGTCACAGTTGAATAGCTTTGCAGGGCGAAAAGGCCGCAACTTTGGAGAATGCCACCATGAGTGAAATGGACTTGATCGATAAAGTCATTCCACGTACGGATGTCGTTAAATGCACAGCGCGCATCGGCGCTGAAATCAGGAACATCAAGCTGTCGGCCGATTTGCCGGACCAGGCCATCGCTGCGATAAACGGTCTGGTGCTTGAGCACAAGGTCATCTTCTTCCGCGACCAGGGTCATCTCGACGACGCCGAGCAGGAGCGCTTTGCTCTTCGTTTCGGGAAGCCTTCGCCATATCCGGAGGGAACGATGCCGATCCTTGCGGTTGATTCCGTAGAAGGAACCCATTCTGACATTTGGCACATCGATTGGTCCTGCATGGATGCCTATCCCAAGATTTCGGTGCTGCGAGGCGTTGTGATCCCACCAGTCGGCGGCGATACGGTGTGGTCAAACACGGCGGCGGCATATCTCGACTTGCCGCTTCCGCTGCAACGGCTTGCCGACGACCTCTGGGCTGTTCACAGCTTCCCCGGAGCTTCTAAGAGGCCTTATGCCGAGCCCCTTACCGGACCGAAGATCGAGACCGAGCATCCCGTCGTACGCGTCCACCCCGAGACCGGCGAGCGCACGCTGGTGCTCGGCTCTTATGTAGCACATTTCGTTGGCATCTCGAAATATGACGGCGAGAGGCTCTTCGATTTATTTGAGTCTCATATCACCGCGCAGGAAAACACGGTGCGCTGGAAGTGGAAGCAAGGTGATGTTGCTATCTGGGACAACCGAGCCACGATGCATTGTGCGACTAAGGATTACGGCGATCAGCGCCGCATCGCCATCCGCGCGACCATCGAGGGCGAGGTGCCCGTCAGCGTCGACGGCCGGTACAGCGTTGCGCGATTCAAATTTCTCGGGCGGGATGAGAAACTGATCCCCTAACAAAGCCTAGAACTGACCCCCTCGTGTCAAACTAGGAGATATGGACGACTGATATGTCAGCGCATCCTGCGTTGTCGCGAACGATGCAGGGCGCGGAAATGCTTCAGGCTGACGAGGTGGTGGCGATATTGCGGCTGCACGAGCTTGGTTGGGGCGCCAAGCGGCTGTCGGAGGAATTTGGAAACGGGCGGAACACGGCGCGCCGATATTTTGTGCGAACGTCCGTTCCTTTCAAGAAGGCCGGTTCGGTAGTGCGTTTGACGGACTGGATGATTGGTTACGCGAGCGCTTCTTCCATACCGATGAAGCCGGACGGTGATTCCGAAACGAAGCCGGACACCCATTCCGCCGGACGCCGTTCCGATCTGAGGCCGGACACGCCCGAAGGGCCTTTGGGCCTGTTTGATGATTTCGGGGAATTGGATTGCGGTCAAGTCAGAGTTGTTTGTGGCATGGGCGGCTCGTTGTTTGCGCATGCTGTCGCAATAGTTCGAAGCGATAGGCGTTGTGCACGAGGCGATCGAGGATGGCGTCGGCAATGGTGGGTTTTTGATCATGTCGTACCACTGGTCGACCGGGATGGTGACGATGGTCGCACGCCTCTCGCAGCGTTTCTCGATATGCTTATGACAGCTGATCATGCCGCTAAGCATTCGAGCGCATGCACGGGACCATCAAAGGAGGCAACCGTCAAGCGCTTCCACTACGACGATCACGACCAACTGCGTCGGCACCTTGCCGACTTCGTCGCAGCCTACAACTTCGGTCGCAGGCCCAAGACCCTCAAAGGCCTCACGCCCTACGAGTTCCTCTGCAAGGCATGGGCTTCCCAGCCCGAGCAATTCACTCTCAATCCGCTTCAGCAAATGCCGGGACTAAACACCTAATCGACGGGCTCCTACCACACCGCCGGTAATCAAGGCGTTGAGAAACAAACCCTTCAACTAAGTTTATAGAATCTTTGCGAGCGCAAACCGCTGAGAATAGTACGTTAAGCGCAAAGTCTGAGGTCAGGCACGGCTAAAGCAGTTGATGCCTGTTTACGTTCATGCCGCCGCACAGCACGCAAGGGAAGTTGACGCCAATGGCAAGAAAAGCGCTCATCCTGGTTGAAGGTCATAGGGTTAACGGTATGCTATACGTCCAAGCGGCCCAGCGTCTTGGTCTTCATCCGATTACCCTGTCGTCCGAGCCATCTCAGTACGACTATCTTGCGGCGGAAAGGCTTGAGGCAATCCGTGTCGATACAGACAATTTCGATGCGCTGATCTGCGAATGTTCTCGGCTACGTGCGACCTACGACATTGCCGGCATTACTGGCTTTGCGGGCGACGACGAGTCGATCTATACGACAGTTGGCAAGCTCTGCCGGCATTTCGATCTACCGGGACCGAACCCCGCATCGATTGAACGATGCTGCGACAAATTCGTTCAACGTCAGCTCCTTGCGGAGGCCGACGTTCCAGTACCTGCTTATCGCGTGGCGGCGAGTGCAAAAGACGTGGAAAGCTCTGCCGCGGAGATCGGCCTGCCGGTGATTGTAAAGCCAACCGTAGGCAGCGGCAGTATCGGTGTCCGACTGTGCCGCAATGTCTATGAGTTAGCCGAACATTCCACCTATCTGCTGGGGGGGAGGCACATATGGCGGTCTTCGCCGAGGATACTGGTCGAAGAATTCGCACAAGGCCCACAGTATAGTGTTGACATGATGGGAAATGAACTCATCGGGATTTGTGCCGCTGAATTCGGCCTCCCACCGCATTTCGTCTTTCGTGGGTACAGCCATCCGGCCCCGCTGACTGATGAGGAGCATGAGCGTGTCGCCAACGTTTCGCTGAGCTGTTCGCAAGCTCTCGGCCTCGGCTGGGGGCCATGGTTCGTTGAGTTCCGGTGGACGAAGCGCGGGCCAGTCATCATTGAAGTCAATCCGCGTCTTGCGGGTGGGCCCAATCCTCGGCTGGTTCAGCTGGCTTACGGTGTCGATCTCATCACCGAGCACATCAAGCTTGTTATCGGCGAGGAATGGAATTTGAGCAGAAGGCATTCGCATGCCGCGGGCGCGCGGTTTCTGGTGCCTGATCGCGATGGCATCCTGGAATGGATCACCGGCAACTGTCAGGCGGCTGCTGTGCCAGATGTCGCCGAGGTCCAGTTGTATGTTGAGCCCAAGATGCCGATCTTCAGGAAAGGCGATCACCGAGACCGCATCGGGCATGTCGTTGCCGCTTCATCCAGCCTTGCTCAGACCGAGGCGATACTTGAGCGTGCTGTCGACTTAATTAGTTGGTCGATCTCTCCATTTCCGACCCCTGGCGAACAAAGACAACCAGAAGCCTCTCACCTTCCCGCACGAACGGAGGTGGCGCTACCCAAAAAGTGATCGTAGAAAAATTCGTGCACTCGACTCGGCGCCGGATCGAACGTCATCTGGCCGAAGAGCATCTGCTGCCTGGCAAGACACTCGACAGCTTCGCCTTCGATGCCGTACCGATGGTCTCCAAGGCGCAGGTCATCGCCATGACCGCCGGCGGCAGCTGGCTCGCAAAGGGTGCCAATATCCTGTTGTTGGCCCGCCCGGCGGCGGAAAGGCGCATCTCGCTGCAGCTATCAGGCTCGCCCTCATCGAGAACGCCTGGCGCTTGCTGTTCACCCGAACCACCGATCTCGTTCAGAAGCTTCAGTTCGCACGGCGTGAGCTGCAGCTCGAATCCGCCATCGCGAAGCTCGACAAGTTCGATCTGCTGATCCTCGACGATCTGGCCTACGTCACCAAAGACCAGGCCGAAACGAGCGTGCTCTTCGAACTCATCTGCGCAAGAAATGAGCGGCGTTCCATCTGATCACCGCCAATCAACCATTTGGAGAATGGAACAGGGTCTTTCCGGATCCCGCCATCACCCTCGCCGCGGTCAACCGACTTGTTCATCAGCAACGATCTTCGAGATAATGTCGAAAGCTACTGGCGCAGATCCGCCATCGAAGCCAAACGCCAGCGCGGCAGGCCTCCTGCGCGACAATCAAAAACGTATGGCCCGCCCGTCGGCAAGAGGTTTATTTCTGATGGCAACTATTGGTCTGCATCAACGTATACGGCGTGTCGGCTGAAGCCGTCGCCAAGATGGAGATTCGCACGCTCCGGGCCTCATAAATCTCACGGCGTCGACGCGCCATCTTTTGAACCAGGCCTCCAGAACGTCGGCTTGACCGTCGGGCCATCTTTCAAAGTCCTCCCGCATACATCATGGGTCACACGGCGTTCATTTCGTGTCGCCGCTGACCTGATTGTTTCAAGCTGCCATCGCCGTGGCTCGGTTGGCCTGGAAGGTTACCTCGCGTCGCAATATCATCCATGCGATACGGGCAAGTTTGTTGGCCAGCGCGACGACCACCGTATTGCGGTGTCGTCTTGCCAGCAGATTACGCAACCAAACGCCCAGCGTGGTCTGGCTTCGGGCCAGTGAGGGCAACGCGGCCCTGGCCCCATGGATCAGTAGCGTTCCCCTTCGAAGATGAATTAGCCATGCCATTGACGGATCAAGTCTGTTGACGGCTTCGCTCTGGTCGAGTTGGGGGGCTATGCCCCACATTGTTCAGCAGGTGGAAATCCGAATTCCTGATCAGCTTTGCCAGCTTAAAGCCGTGATCCGGCGTCACGGTCGGGTCATTCTTGGACCAGATAATCAAGGTCTGAGGCTGAAGCCGATCAAGGTAGGTGAAGATGTATCTTTGCTTCTTCGAGCGTGTCGGTTCCGCTTTCGAAGAGCGCCATGATCTTTGCGGCCAAGGCCTCACGTTCGGGGCTGTCCGGCGGGAAATGGCCGCCGAGCTCCGCGAGCGCCGTGCTGAGCATTTCCAGTTGTTCTGGACGTGCAAAACTATGGTGCGGCATGGCAGACTCTCTCAAAGCGCCTGAAGCCATTCACGCCCGCCGAATTATCGCAGTCCGCGTGTCAATCGAACAAGCCGCTTTTGCGGGCCGGCGCTATGCGCCATCTCAAAGCGCCGGAAACACATACCAGTTCCGTGTGTGAACCCATTCGGGCACGATCCTCCAGGTCGCCCGAATTCCTCGAGCACGATAGTTTCACCCCTCCCACGCGAAACCTTAAGCCAAAAGCTTTTTGCACGCGGCGATCCACTGCACGGCCGACATCGGATCTTCCAAAATCGCGGCGCTCGTAGCGAATTCCTGAAAAGCCTGGTGTGCAGCGCTTACGGGTTTGTGGCGTCATATGCATCACAGCACGCCAAGCGAATGAACTCTCACTGTAGGCCCGGCCGGCAATCGTCGCAAATGTGTCGTCAAGACGGTGACCATTCCGGGGCCTAGCCCCCTCGTTCCACTCTCGACGAGACCGATCTCGCCGCATCTGCAACAGCTGCATCAGTGCCGGCTCAGCTCCAGGTTGGCCTGCTACTACCCTGCTTGAGCGCGATCGCGCGGAGCAGCAGCCGAAGCGCCCATGCGGCGTCCGACCGCCCGCCGATATGTCCAAAGCTGTGCGGGCGGAATGTTGCGAACGACGAAATCATAGTGCGAAACAATGTAGCGATCGGGCATCTTGATCACCGGCGACAAAGGTCCATACGTGATCTGGATGACGGGCGCGCCAACAGGAATGCGAGCCAACAAATCCTCGAGCAGAGCAATACGCCGCTCCATCGGAAAGCTCAGCAGCGGCACTGCGCTGATGACACAGTCGAATTGTTCGGATTTCCGCTCCGCCAGGACCTGGTCCAGCGAAAAGGCGTCGCCCAGCCGAACATCGACATCCGGAAACTGCCGCCTCAGGCGGTGATGGAAGTCCTCGGAATATTCCACTGAAACCAGCTGCTGCGGCTTGATACCCGTTTCAAGGATAGCCTTGATGATGACGCCTGTTCCGGCACCAAGCTCAAGCACCGGCAGTCTTGATGCTGGGAAAAATCATAAAATCGATTAGCTGCGGGATAGCACCATCGCGGTTCGCTTGCGCTTCGCTGGGGTTCCGTACAAGAACCGGCTAGACGGCTAAGCACATCAGCGCTTTTGCTTCGGCAACGCAGTGATTCATCTGGAACGGAGGCAAAAAGACAAATGCATTGAGCCGCATCTGTTTGGAGCCGCAAAACGCGGCAAGCACACCCATCCCCGCGTCGTCTGTCGAGCAGAGAAGTGTTGCGTTTGCTTGGATCACCGCCGGAAAAAGAAACTCGTCGGCTGATCCGGCTTGCGGGGCGCCCCCGTCGGGCGCTCGATGGCGAGCCGTTGACGAGGCGGAAGCTCGCCGGCATGCAATTCGCGCAGACGTTGGTCCAGTTCCTTATCCACCGCCGTCAAGCGATGATTGAGGCGAAGATAGTCCATCCAAGTCGGCGTGCGGAATGTCTCCGTCCACTGCAACGGCTCCTGCAGGTCGCGCTGAAGGTTCCAGTGCCTTGCGCCGGCGCGGCTTTGCGCGCGACGCCGTTCTCGCATCTGATCGAGAAATTCCTCGAGGTTCGCTTCCGGAATGGCGTATTCTATCTTGACCACGATCGGCCCGCTCCTCGACTTGAGGTCGAGGGCAAGTTGCGGGGTCTCGAAATCAAGCGAATCCTGATCGGATTCCTTCCATTGCCGGATTGGCAGAAGGAGCCCGGTTGCAGCAACCAGCAGCAGGGCACCAGCGGAACTCTCGAGCGCCAGGGTGAGGGAATAGTTTTCAGCCACCACGCCCCACAGCCAGCTTCCGGCCGCAATACCGCCTGACGCAAGCGCAGAGTAGATCGAGAGCGTACGCCCGACGACCCATCGTGGGCTCGACAGTTGCACGCTGACGTCAAGCCCGGTCCAGGTGACGACCCACCCTGCCCCGCCAAGGGTCAAGGCAATCGTCGCCACAAAGATCGAAGGCGTGAAAGCGAGCGCCAGGCAGCAGGCGGCGCAGGAGATGCACGCCAGCGTGGTCAGCCGCTCCTGCGACAGCGCCCGTCTCAACGCATTGTTGGAGATGCCCGCGCCTAAGGCGCCAGCGCCAAATCCGGCCATTAGGACACCATAGACGATCGGCCCGCCGCCGAGCTGATCGCGCGCGACGAGAGGCAGCAGCGCCAGGATGGAAATGCTTGTCAGTCCGAACAGAGCTCCGCGCGCGATGGCAGCCTTGATCTCTCCCGACAGCGCCGTGAAGCGCGCCCCGTCATGAATGGCCATGGTCAACGGCTCTCGCGGAAGAGGCGAAGACCGGCCGCTCCATTTGCAGACGGCAATGACCCAAAGCATCGCGAAATAGGTCAGCGTCGCCAAGGCAAAGGCGGTCAGCGGTCCGAAGGAGGCGACAACGATGCCACCGAGTGCGGGACCCATGCTTCGCATGGCATTGTAGCCGACCGAGATCAGCGTGACAGCGGCGGGAACTTCGCGCTTTCGCAGAATGTCGCCAACCGAAGCGTGCCAGGCCGGATCGGTGAAGGCAGCGCCGCATCCGGCCAGACAGCTGAATGCGAGGATCTTCCATGGATTGTATATTCCCAGCCCAGCATGATCGACGACAATGCTATCACGCACCAGCCGATCGCCATGACATGGCGGCGGCTGAAATTGTCGGCAATGGCGCCGGCAAAGATCGACAACACGAAGACGGGCAGCGTCGTGGAGGCCTGCACCAGAGCCACCATCACGTCAGAGGTGGAGATGGTTGCCATGAGCCAGCTGACCGCGACGCCCTGGAACAGCCAGCCCAAGCTAGACACTTGAGCCGCCAGCCAGACGGCGCGGAACGTGGGGTTTTCCAGCGGCGCAAACGTCGCCGAGGAAACTGAAGCCGCGTCCGCGCGCACCACCCTGCTCATTGGGCCGAGCCTCTCAAAATCGTATGAGGTTAAGTTCGAGATTTCCCCTTGCCGCAATTGCCCATGGAGCGTGGCAGGATCAGGGCATTATCGGTCTAAGGTCCAGATTATTTTTCGGGAAACTGCCCATTTCGCCGAAACGAACTCTCACCTTGTAGCTCGACGCGGCGCTAATGGTGGCGCGATATGCACCCATCCTGTTGGCTCGGCTCCCCATCAAGGTCGTCGCGGTTTCGCTCGGCGAAAAAAAACGCTGTTTTTGGCCTTGATGAACCGACAGGCAGAATATACCAGGCATCCTCTCTCAACAGAAGTCGAGGAGATCGGCGAGAGCGCTTTCGACACTGCAGCCGGAGGAACCTACCTTTCCGAGCGCGAGAAGCTCGTTCAGGGCGGCGACGGCGGGGACCTCTTCCCGGCGGGGCATCCGGAGGCCGGTTGCCGAATCGGCTCTTTTGCTTTTCAACGTGAACTGCTGCCAACGCTGTTTTGCGGATCATGCCGCTCTGTCATGAAGAGAGCGGTCCGCGTCATAGTCGACCGCGATTCATCTCGCCTGCGCGAGTCTGACGGGAACTTAAAAAGGGCGCCCGGGAACAGGGCGCCCCTTCTCATCGACGAAATGCTCGGACTGGAGGTCCGTGATCAAGCATTGCGCCGACAACCAATTGAAGGCTCGCCGTACCCGCTTCGACGCGGGGTACGAGCCGTTCAATCCTCAGAACGAGCGCTGGAACCGAACAAAACCGCCTACGCTGTTTTTCTTGTCAGCACCGGTCCAGTTCAAGGCCGGAGCAGGAGAGCCAGCACCGAATTCGTCGAAGCGGCCTGCATGCAGGTAATCGACTTCGGTCGTGATCGTGAAGCCGGGAACGATATCGTAAGCGATATTCGCCGCAACACCGAGGTTCTTCCACTCATCATAGGAGACCTGGGCACTGAATGAGGTCTTCTCGTTGAACTTGTAGGTGCCTCCGCCCCACACAGCCCAGTTGCCGCCCCACTGCTTGTAGATGCCACGACCGCGGCCCGGGATCGCCCAGGTCGGATCCGACAGATTGTCGTCCGTGCCATAGCCGGCCATCGCGAACAGCGAAACTGCCTCACCAACATTGACGTCGAGACGGACCTTGCCGGCCACTTCTTCGTAGTTGCTGTCGTAAGCGACGACGGCCGTAATGGCGCCCCAGCCCTGCGTCCACTTCACGCCGCCGACGACGTGCGGCACGTAGCTGTCGATGGTACCCTTGACGCCCGAGCCTTCTTCGAGCGAAACCACGGCCGAGAAACCGTTGCCGGCGTCGAAGTAGTACTGGATCACATTGGTGTTTAAATCGCCGTAGGACACCAGCGTGTCGTTGATAACGTTACCGGCATATCCAATGAAGCTTTCGAAAGCCGTGTCGGTCTTGCCAATGCGGAGACCGCCGAGCTGAATCCAGGCGTGCTTCAGATTGACGGCCTGGTTGTGCGCGGGATTGGGAGCGGTACCAAAGTCGCCTTGATCGTTGCCGAAATCGAAGCGAGTCTCGGTGTAGGTCTTCAAGGTGCCGAGTTCAGTTTCCTGGCCGCTCCAGGTCCTCAGCGAAAAGCGCGCGTTCTTGTACCAGGTGTTGTTGCGGCTACCGTCCTTATGATCCTCATTTGTCGCACCGTCGTACGACCCGACGTCGCCGAAGCCGATGTCGTAACGGACATAGCCGCCGATGCGCAGGCAGGTTTCGGTGCCGGGAATGTAGAAGTAGCCAGAGCCGTACACGTCGCAGATCTTGACGTATTCGGCCGGTTCCGGCTCGGCGACCGTCACAGCGTCCGCGGCGCGAGCACCGGACGCTGCGATCAGGGCCGCAGCTGAGCCGAGAAGAAGGCTCTTGATGTTCATACTTGATCTCCTTGAATGATTTGAAAAGGGGCGAGGACGTCGATGGACGAACCGCTCCCTGTCCCCACGATCGAAAAAGATGCGCATCGCGAAGCATCCTTCCCGGCTCGAAAGCTATTCACCGGACGGAATAGTGCAAGGTCAAATTCATTTTATCAGCTACACGGCGAGGTTTGAGTTGTATTTTTATCACTAAATCTTCGATATTACTTGCACAAATTGTACAACTATACATTTGCACAAACGGCACCGTTGGCACATTGACTGTTGCGTACACGTCTAAGGTACGCACACGGCCAGGGACGCCTGACCAGTCGTCAGATAGATTCGATCAGAGAAATAGCCCGGGCGGCCGATACAACAGCTTCTGTGTTCATACCTTCCCTGAGCAATTCGACAGGGACGCGACCATTGAGAAGAGGCGACGGGCTGATCAGCCAGAGCCAAGCCAATCTCGGATCGGAGATCGAGAAGAGGACCTGCCGGATTCCGGGCACAGGCCTGCCGTCGACGAACTGAGCAAGGGGAAATACATGCTTGCGGGAGCCTCTGCGAAAGGCGACCACATCATTGTGCCGCTGCCACCAATGCAGTGTTGATCGCGGTATTCCGAAAATTCTCTCGAGACGGGTTGACCCTGCAACTGGCCCGGCCCACTCAGCAATGCGGGCGCCTTCTCTTGGAACATCTTTCAGAACCGGATGCCCGAGCGGATGGTCGGCTGGTCGGGGCCGCGAAGCGATCTCACAGGCCCGAGCGTCTAGCCGTCGCGTTGCTTCGGCCTCGAGCCTGCCAAGTAATTCCGCGGCCACGGCGGTCAATTCGCGGGGAGGAGAACCCGAAGGCGCGCCAACGGGACCGTTACTTCGCTTGGCCTCATCGCATTGAGCAAGAATGCGTTGCACCTCCCTCATGACAAAGCTTGAAAGCTCGCTCTGGCGCTTGTCATCGGCAAGCTCACTCGATCCCGACATTGTGGCTTTCCCAATAGCATTCTCTCGGCAAGCGCTGAAAGAGCGTTGAAGACATGAAGCTTGGACGGCGATGTGTTGCGTTTCACATGCTCGCGTCCTGGCGGCCGTCTCGCGGCTTCAACTGCGCCTCTCAACAAAAGGGAGTGAACATCAATGGACGACCTTCTTTGCCGTCATGACCGGAACAAATGCACACCGCAGTGCATCTCTCGCATCGCGATGATTGTTTCAGCAAGGCAAAAAAACTATCTTACATCTGATATAATTCAGATGTCGCTTATAGCAACGATGTAGCCATTCTTTATTGTACAATTGAACTAATTTCTACATTTGTACGGACGTATATCGATCTCAACTTTGATATTCCTATTTCTGGCGCATAGATGCATTTCGCAACAAAGGTTGAAAGCTCGTCCTCGAACTTCTCTTTTTGCAGGATCGCTCGATCCACTCATGGGTCTTCCTGGCAGGGAGAGAGGTTTTAATCGGTGCCTCCAGCCGACTATCTGCTGCCGAAGAGCCACGCGCTGCGTCGTCGTCAAGGCGACCAGCAGGCCGCCCGGTGAGCCTACATATTAGAAGGCCCTTTCTGCTGAAGGCTGCAATCTGCGAGCGTTTGCTGCAGCTTTCCTGCGTTTTCCTCGGTGTACTCTGGAGGGACACCTTGCTGGCGATGGGGGAGAGTAGTTGGGCAATAAAGACAGGTACTGACTTTCGGCGAGCCACTCATCACTGGATTGTTGCTACTGGACGCTGCGCCGCTGGTCGGAGGAGGGAAAGCTGCTGATCGGTGAGGAGAGCTATTCGGCTGCGCGGCGGACATTCGAGACAGCGCGGGCGTCACGGAATTTCCAGCCCACTGCTGTTTGCTTGGCGCAACGCGCATGGGGAGGGTCGGCTTGGTGAATGTGGCGTCTGCGCTTTCGTGCCGGCGATGATCGTCCCGGATCAGCCGAAGAAGGATCAGAACCGACTGGAAGGCTCCCTCTGGCTCGACGGAGAGACCCTACGGTTATTCACGCTCACCACCTCAATGTAGGGGCCGGCAATGTCATCGTAGAGGAAATGGCGGATCTCATTCTCGGCCTCGACCCGCCTGGAACTGTCGGCGCCGCAAGGATCTTCAAAGCCATATCGACCGACGGGATCGATGGCGACGCCCGGCTGCGAGGAACTGGTCGCCGGTTGACGCCCAGCCCGGACTGCCACTCAGTCGCGTTGTCACCAGAGAGGACGCCGCGGACGCGACATGAACGACTGCCGGCGTGTTGTCACGCATGTTCTCCCTTCGGCCAAGCGGATCCGAGACAATCGATGGCCGGGGGGATTGTCGGGGTCGAGATATGCTTGGCGAACGCCCCTATTCACGAGGTCGGCGAAACTCGCTGCTGATTTAATGCGGACCTGCATGCCGACCCTTGCAAAGACCACCACAAGACCCGTGTCCTGGCAGATCGGCCGCCGCCCGAAAGCCGCCATGCGGGAGTTCAGCAAAATCTGCCCGATAGCATTCTTGGCCGAGGGGCTCTGTTCGCACGCATAGGCCTGCGAAAGAGACCGGACATAATCTGGAGGATGGTAGTGTGAGATATACTGAAGAGCGTCGGCAACGCTCCGTGTGATGTCCTTGCCAGCAATGATCCGCGATCTGTTTACCACCTGATCTCATCCAAATGAGCCGAGGCCGCTGACCATTTTCAGGTTCTGGAAGCTCCGCACCCCTTGCTCGCCTCTGGCCTGCTGCCGGTTTCGTGGTCACCGAGATAAGGTGTTTGACGGAAGTGGAGAGTGGGAATGCAAAGAAGAAAGTTCAGCCGCGAGTTCAAGCTCGAAGCGGTGATATTGATCAAGGATCGGGGCGTTGCGGTGGCCAGGCTGCCCGCGACCTCGATGTCCACGAGAATGTGCTGCGCAAATGGGTGCGCGAGCTGTCGGCCGATCCGCAGCACGCCTTTCCCGGCCACGGGCAGATGAAGCCCGAGCAGCAGGAGATTGACCGGCTGCGCGAGGAAGTCGCGAAGCTGAAGGCGGAGCGCGACATCCTAAAAAAGGCCGCAGCCTACTTCGCGAGGGAAGTGACATGAAGTTCGCTTTCATCGCGAGGCACCGGAACATCTGGCCGGTGGCATGGCTGTGCGACGCTCTGGATGTGTCCCGCTCAGGCTTCCATGCCAGGCTCAATCGCAGTCCCAGCGCTCGTTCCCGACACGAGATTCTCGTTGCCAAGATCGACCGAAGCTTCAAGAGCAGCGACCGAACCTATGGTTCACGTCGCGTCTGGCATGAGTGCTGGCCGAAGGCCTGTCCTGCGGCCTGCATCGCATCGAGCGGCTCATGCGGGAGAACGCGCTGCGGGCTCGGCCGCGGCGTCGTGGGTTGCCGAAGGATAAGGGCGAGCGCACGGCAGTGTCGGACAACCTCCTTGACCGTGCCTTCGAGGCATCGGCGCCAAACTGTTGTCAAGCGAAGTGAGGATTTGACCCCTTTGGCGAAGTGAGGAACTGACCCCCTTCACTGGTTTGCAGTTTCGTTGGGTTCAAGCGTCGGTCCGGTCTTCTGCAGAAGGCCGGACCGACGCTTTTCGCGGAGACGGTAGCTGTCGCCGCGGATGGTGATCACGGTTGAGTGGTGAAGCAGGCGGTCCAGGATCGCCGTGGCCACAACGGGGTCGCCAAAAACGCTGCCCCATTCGCCCACAGAGCGATTGGAGGTGATCAGGATCGAGCCCTTCTCGTAGCGCCGTGACACGAGTTGGAAGAACAGGTGGGCGGCATTGGCCTCGAAGGGCAGATAGCCCAGCTCGTCGATGATCAACAATTTCGGCCGCGCCAGGATCGCCAACTGCTTGTCGAGCGAGCCGTCGCTGTGGGCCTTGGCCAGCGTCGCCACCAACGTAGCAGCCGTGATGAACTGCACGTTGTAATTCTAGC
>NZ_MDDU01000027.1:0-32266 GCF_001854795.2 Mesorhizobium sp. LCM 4577
TCCCTTTCTGAGTCTCGACAACCAGAAGGTAGACGGAAAATCCCCGTCTTACGGGGCATGCACATGCGGCATTTCGATTCACCTGCGACCTTCCCCGGACAGCCCTGCACAAGGGGAGAAGGGGAAGGCGGCACTCACCGCCCTTCGCGATACCACATCGAACCGATGGCGAGCAGCAAGAGGCCGAGGCCGAGGAAGCCGCCGAACAGCGGCACGCGCGACACGGCCTTGAGCGTGCTGTCGTCGGTCGTGCGCAGGCCGATCCAATCGTCGCCCGAAGCGGCAGCCGAGGAGCGGACCGGCACGATCGACGGCAGGGCCACGCCGCCGGCGAGATTGGCGAGCGTCGATGACGGCGCCAGCCGCCGCACGCTGCCGCCGGTCGCCTCGGCCGGCGCCTTCAGCCTGTCCTCGGTCGAAATCACGTCCTGGAATTCCGGCGCGTTGATCGGGCCGACATGGGCAAGCGCCGTGAGGTCGCCATTGCCGATCTGATAAAGGCCGATCTCGCTGGTCCGCAGGCTGCCGGTGAAGATGCCGGGCTCGGCTTTCTCGAGCTTCACCGTTACGGTCTTACCGGAGGGGGTGATCACTTGGGCGGGACCCGGATCGTCGCTCATCGTCTGGCGGCGGATTTCAAGCACCATGCCGCGGCCGTCGGCGGTCAGCCGCTCCTCCTCCAGCTCCGGCTCCTTCATCAGCCAGTGCGCGATGCGCCGGTAGAGCTGGACATGCGGGCCGCCGCCTTCGAAGCCGCGCGCCCACAGCCAGCCCTGGTCCGACAGGAGCATGCCGACACGGCCTTCGCCCTTGCGGTCGAGCAGGAGCAGGGGCCGGTTGTCGGCGCCCTTCATCACCACTTCGCCTTCCGGGTTCTTGACGCCGATGGTGCGGAACCAGCGGCTCCAATGCGGCGGCTCGCTTGCCGAGCCGTCGAGCCCGCGCGTCACCGGATGGCGCTGGCCGAGATCGGTCAGGCGCGGATAGAAGGCCTTGTCCACCACCTCGCCGGTCGGCAAGGCCGGGAGCGCGGCGTTGAGCGGCGTGCGGGCAATGGAGTTTTCGCCGGCATATTCCGGGCCGGCCGCAATCAGCAGCGCACCGCCCTTTTCGACATATTCGGAGATGTAGTCGTAATAGAGGATCGGCAGCACGTCGCGGTGCTGGTAGCGGTCGAAGATGATCAGGTCGAAATCCTTGATCTTCTCGACGAACAGCTCGCGCGTCGGGAAGGCGATCAGCGACAATTCGTTGATCGGCGTGCCGTCCTGCTTTTCCGGCGGGCGCAGGATGGTGAAGTGGACGAGATCGACCGATGCGTCCGATTTCAAAAGGTTGCGCCAGGTGCGCTCGCCGGCATGCGGCTCGCCGGAAACCAGAAGCACGCGCAGGTTCTCGCGGATGCCGTCGACCAGGGCAATCGCACGGTTGTTGGCGTCGGTCAGTTCGCCGGGTTCCCGGTCGATGCCGAGCTGGACGATATTGCGGCCGGCATTGGGTATGGTGACCGAGAGCTTCATCGGCTGGCCGACGGTCGCGTGCTCGACCGAGACCTGCTCGCCATTGACCGACACGCGAACATCCACCGGAGCGCCGTCGCCTTCCGTCGAAATGACGCGGTAGGTCATGTCGAGCGGCTTGCCGACGAGACCGAAGCGCGGCGCGTTCTCGAAGCGGATGCGGCGGTCCTTCTCATGCTCGTTGCCGGTGATCAGCGCGTGCAGCGGCGCGTTGAACTCCGGCGTGCCGGCCGGCGCATCATGCACCTCGCCGTCGGTGATCATGACGGCGCCGCCGATGCGCGACGGCGGCACGTCGCGGAAGGCCCCCTCCAGCGCGCTGAACAGCCTGGTTTCGGTGCGGTCGTCGGCGGCTTCGGACTTGCCGGCCTCGACGACGCGGACATCGAACTGCTTGAAGCGGGCAAGACGCTGCTGAAGGCCCGCCAGCGCCTCGTCGGTCTGTTTGGCACGATCGCCGATGTCCTGGCTCTGGCTGCGGTCGACGATGAGGGCGACGACGCTCTTCAGCGCCTCGCGCTCCTCGGCGAGGAAAACGGGATTGAGCAAAGCCGCGGCAAGCGCGAGCAGCGCGATGAAGCGCAATGCCGAGCCGCGCTGGCGGAACCACAGGCCGACCAGCGCCAGCAAGAGCAACGGCACGAAGAGCAGGCCGAAGAGCGGCCAGGAGAGAAGCGGTTCGAAAGAGATCGACCAGTTCATGACCTACTGCCCCAGCCGTTCGAGCAGCACGGGCACATGCACCTGATCGGATTTGTAGTTGCCGGTCAGCATGTACATCATGATGTTGACCCCGGCGCGCAGCGCGTAGACACGCTGCATCGGGTCCGGCGGCACGGTCGGCAGCATCGGATCGCCGTTCTCGTCGATCGCCCAGGCGCCGGCGAAATCATTGGCGGTGATCATGATCGGCGAGACGCCATCGCCGGTGCGCACGGGGCGGTTCTCGGTGTTGCTTGCGTCGAGCGAGGCCTCGACCCAGAGCGGGCTGCCGTTGAAGCGGCCGGGGAACTCCGGAAGGATGAAGAAGGATTTGGTCAGCACGTGGTCCGACGGCACCGGCTCCAGCGGCGGCACGTTGAGATTGCCGAGGATGTCGCGCAGCCGCTCGGTCGCCGGGCTTGCCGAGCCGGCGCCGATGCCGTTGGAGAACTGGTCGCGGGTGTCGAACAGGACCGTGCCGCCCTGCTGCATATAGGCATCGATGCGGGCAATCGCCGCCTGACTGGGCATGGGCGCCGTCGCATCGATCGGCCAATAGATCAGCGGGAAAAAGGACAGTTCATCCTTGGCGATATCGACGCCGGCCGGCGGTCCGGGCTCGAGCGCGGTCTTCTCGATCAGGAAACGCGTGAGACCCTCGAGGCCGGCGCGGCTGATCGAATCGACGCCCGGCTCGCCGGTGATGACATAGGCGATGCGGGTTTTCGAAATATCCTCGATCGCCTGCGCGTCGCCGGGCTTCGAATCGTCGGCGCGGACAAGATCGGCATGGCCGAAGACCCCGCCCAGCACGACCAGGACGGCCGCGGCGGTCGCCGCCGCAGTGCCTGCGCGGCGCGGCCGGCGCGCCAGCAGGCCGCCCATCCAGAACACGGCCAAGGTGTCGAGCGCCATCAACAGGAGCGCGATGGCAACCAGCGGTCCCTTGAGGTTCTCCGATTCGTCGAAGGCATAGGGGATGGCCGTCACCGGCAGCGAAACCTGCGGGCGGACCAGCGGCGCGAACGTGCTCGACGCGTCGAGCAGATTATGCGCGAAGACGCCCGTCTCGGAGCCGTAGAGGCCGGGCGGATTTTCCAAGGTCACCGGCAGCGGACCGGCGCCGGGCACCAGCGGCCGGGCATCCGGCGAGGGTGGCGTCAGCATGCCGTCGGCGCCGATCATGCGGTAAGGCGCCAACGACACGGCCTTGGCCTCGGCGTTGGCAACGGCCGCGCCCTGATTGCGCGACAGTTGCACAACGCGTCTCAGCATTTCGACGAAGCTGCCGGAGATCGGCAGGTTCGACCAGGTGGCTTCGGGCGTGACATGGAAGAGCACCAGCGTGCCCTTGTCCTTCTTCATACCCGTCACCAACGGCGTGCCGTCGGCAAGCGTGGCCCAGGTGCGCTCGACGATGTCGGGCGTCGGCTCGGCCAGAACCTGCCGGCTCACCGTCACCTCGAAGGGCGGGGAAAGATCGGCGAAAGGACCGTTCTTCGGAAATTCGGTAACCGCCTGCGGCGTGGTCCAGGACAGCGCGCCGCCCAGCGCGCGCTCGCCGCTGCGCAGCCTGACCGGCAAAAGATCGTCGTCATTGCCGGCCGCTGCAAGGCGGGGACCCGCAAAGCGCACCAGCGTGCCGCCCTTGTCGACCCAGTCGACCAGACGCTGCTTGACCTGCGCCGGGATGGTGCCGACGTCGGCCATGATGATCATCGCCGGCTTCTGGTCGAGAAGCTGCGGAATGGCGTCGGCCAGATCGGCGCTCGACGGCTCGACCAGGTCGGCGAAGGGCTGCAGGGCGCGGCGAATATAGTAGAGCGGCGACAGAAGCGGCTGCGCCTGGTCGGCCTCGGCCTGCGACAGAAGGCCGACGCGGCGGCGTTTCGAGCTCTCGTCCAGCACGCGCACGGCGCCGGCCTGGTGCTCGCCGTCGAGCGCGACCGAAGCGAAATCGTTGCGCAGCTCGAAGGGGACCGCCATCGTCCCCGTGGCGGTGGCTTCGCCCGGCGCGAAGGTCAGCGTCGCATCGGCGATGCGGCGGCCCTTGTCGTCGAAGGCACCCGCGGTGACCTGCGCCGGCGCCGGATTGCCCGGCGCTCGGATGGCGGTCAGCGCGAAACCGTCGACCTGGTTGTCGGCGCCGATCAGGCCGGTCACGGAAGGCCGATCGGATGTGGCCCAGACCAGCCGGGTTGCGTTCTTTTCGAGCAGCGTCTTGAAAGCGGCCTCGTCGCCCTTGGCGGCAAGCCCATCGGCAAGCACCGCGACGCTGGCGCCAGGCAGGCGCTCCAACGCGGCGGCGACGCGGGCGTAGACGGCGGGCCTGTCGGTCGGGATCGGCCGTGGCTTGGCGGCGCGCAGGTGATCGAGCGCGGCCGAGGCGTCGAAAGGACCGATCTCGGCATTGGGCTTCTCGGCGGTGAAGGCGATCACGACCGGCACGCCGTTCGAACCGGCGTCGGCGATCAGCCGCTCGGCGGTGGCGACGCGCTTGTTCCAGTCGGCCGCACTTGCCCAGCCATTGTCGATGACAAGCGCGAGCGCAGCACCTTCCGCCGGCAGTTTTTCGCGCGGATTGAAGACCGGCTCGGCCAGCGCCATCACGACGAGCGCCGCCATCAGCAGCCGAAGCAGCGTCAGCCACCACGGGCTTTGCTGCGGGGTTTCCTCGCGCCGCAGGACCCGGGCGAGGATTCTCAGCGGCGGGAAAACCTCCGTTTGCGGCCTGGGCGGGGTGAGGCGCAGCAGCCACCAGATCACCGGCAGCGCCAGAAGGCCCCACAGCACCATGGGCGCCCCGAAGGAAAGCGGCAGCCAGCTCATGCGACCGCCTTTCCGGCTCGATTGGCAATTGACCCGGTATGATTGCCTCTGGCAATCAACCCTGCATGGCCGCCTTCCACGGTCATCGCCATGTGGACGCGCACCAGCGCCTCGGAGGCGAGGCGGTCGGTGTGGTTGACCGTGTAGCTCCAGCCGAGACGCTTGCACCAGGCGGCCAGTTCCTCGCGGCGGGCCTTGTAGAGCAGGCGGTATTCCTCGGCCAGCATCTCGGCGCGGCCGGCGGTCAGCTTGTCGCCGGTCTCGGGATCGGTGAATTCGGTGCGGCCGGCATAGGGGAAGATTTCCTCGGCCGGGTCGGCCACCTCGATCAGATGCGCGCGCACGCCGTGGCGGGCGAGCACGTCGAGCCAGGCCATGGTTTCCTCGGCCGGATCGAGGAAATCGCTGACGAGCACGATGTCGCAGAAGCGGCGGATGGCCGAGAGATCCGGTTTGGCGGGTAGCGCGGCGGCGTGGCTCAGCTGCGCGGCGATGCGCTCGGCGCCGTTGCGGGCGGTGAACGGGTCGGTCAGGTCCGGCCAGGCGATGCGCTCGCCGCTGCGCGACAAAAGCTCGGCCAGGGCGAGCGCCAGCACCAGCGCGCGCGATTCCTTGGAAACGCTTGCCGCGGCAGATTTGTAGAGCATGGAAGGCGAGGGGTCGGCCCAGAGCCAGACGGTGTGCGCGGCTTCCCATTCACGGTCACGCACATAGGTATGGTCGTCTCTCGCCGAGCGGCGCCAGTCTATGCGCGAGGAATCGCCTTCGACATAGGGCCGGAACTGCCAGAAATTCTCGCCAATGCCGCGCTTGCGGCGGCCGTGCCAGCCGGCGATCACCGTGTTGACGATACGGCGCGCCTCGACCAGCAGGTCCGGCACCAATGAAGCCCGCAACCGGCCACGGGCGAGCGCGTCGCGCGTCGCAACCGGTGCCTGGACCTCGCCTATTCGACCCATCAGATGCCTTTTGCCAGCTTCGCCACCACGTCACGCACGGAAGTGCCTTCGGCGCGGGCGGCGAAAGTCAGCGCCATGCGATGCTGCAGCACCGGTTCGGCCAGGGCGCGAACGTCGTCGACCGAAGGCGCCAACCTGCCATCATATAGGGCGCGGGCGCGGGCGCACAGGGTCAGCGCCTGGCTGGCGCGCGGACCCGGCCCCCAGGCGACGTGTTTGTCGGTCTCGGCATCGCCCTGGCCGGGCCGCGCCGAGCGAACCAGCTTGAGGATCGCCTCGACGACGCTTTCCGGCACCGGCATGCGGCGGATCAGCGTCTGGATTTCCTTCAATCTCGCCGGCTGCAGCACCTTGTCGGCCTTGGCTTCGTCGACGCCGGTGGTTTCGAGCAGGATGCGGCGTTCCGCCTCGATTTCCGGATAGAGGATGTCGACCTGCATCAGGAAGCGGTCGAGTTGGGCCTCGGGGAGCGGGTAGGTGCCTTCTTGCTCCAGCGGGTTCTGCGTCGCCAGCACATGGAAGGGCGAAGGCAGGTCGTAGCGGGCGCCGGCGATGGTGACATGATATTCCTGCATCGCCTGCAGCAGCGCCGACTGCGTGCGCGGCGACGCGCGGTTGATCTCGTCCGCCATCAGCAATTGCGTGAAAATCGGCCCGGAAATGAAGCGGAAGGAGCGCTTGCCGAACTCGTCCTGCTCCATCACCTCGGAGCCGAGGATGTCCGACGGCATCAGGTCGGGCGTGAACTGGATGCGTCGCGAATCGAGGCCGAGCACGATGCCCAACGTCTCGACCAGCTTGGTCTTGGCGAGGCCCGGCACCCCGACCAGCAGCGCATGGCCGCCCGCCAGCAGCGCCACCAGCGTGCGCTCGACGACGGCTTCCTGGCCGAAGATCACCCGGCCGACCGCGTCGCGGACCCTGGAGATGTCGGCCAGCGCCTTTTCGGCTTCCTCGATCATCGCTTTTTCGCTGGTCGGGCTTTCCTTGATCATCACGCTCATGCCGCTCGATCCTTGTGGTTGGAGATACCGGCCTGCATTCTCGATGCCGCAGAATGCCGCGATTCGGCCTCAGCTGGCGCCTGTAATTGAACTTAAATCACAGACTCCGGCGGACAAGGCTGACAATCGGGACAACAGTGACTATTTCGTGACCATGGCCGAACGCAGCGAACATCTTGAACAAAGCCCGGGCGAGCAGAACCTGAGCAAAGAGAGCTTGGGCAAACAGAGTCTGACTGGCGCCACCGAGGCGCGGGGCCTGGAGGCGCTGATCTCGCGCGCGGCGCGGGCCGGTAAGGGGCCGGCGCCGGTCGAGCGCTGGAATCCGGACTTCTGCGGCGACCTCGACATGGAGATCAAGGCGGACGGCACCTGGTTCTATCTCGGCACGCCGATCGGCCGCATGCCGCTGGTACAGCTTTTTTCCAGCGTTCTGCGCAAGGATGCCGACGGCAAGACCTATCTGGTGACGCCGGTCGAGCGGGTCGGAATACGCGTCGCCGACGCGCCCTTCATCGCCGTCGAAATGAATGTTTCCGGAAGCGGGGACGACCAGGTCATCACTTTCCGCACCAATGTCGGCGACGTCGTCGCCGCCGGACCCGGCCATCCGCTACGCTTCGTCGACGAGGACGAAACCGGCGGGTTGAAGCCTTATGTGCTGGTGCGCGGGCGGCTGGAAGCCCTGGTGGCGCGGCCGGTCATGTACGAACTGGTCGAGCATGGCGAGGAGATCGACATCGACGGCAAGACGATGTTCTCGGTCCGCTCGGGCGGCGAGGTCTATCCGATCATGCCGGCCGAGAAGCTCAGACGGCTGAGCGCGTGATGGACCAGGTGACGCCGGCGCCGTTTTCGATTGCGGATTTTCGGGCGCGCGTCGCGGCGCAGGCCGAGGCGCAGCCAGGTGACGATTTCGGCGATCATCGCTTCAATCCCGGCCATCCCAGGCTCGAACGCGTCAAGCCATTGCGCGACGCGGCGGTGCTGATCCCGGTGATCGACCGCGCCGAGGGCGCCATGGTGCTCTTCACCAAGCGCGCCGAGAAGCTGCGCAGCCATTCCGGCCAGGTGGCTTTTCCGGGCGGCACCATCGACCCGACCGACGAGAGCCCTGAAGCCACGGCGTTGCGCGAGACTTTTGAGGAGATCGGCCTGGATCGCGAGCATATCGAGATCGTCGGTCGTATGCCCGACTACGTCTCTGGCAGCGGTTACCGCATCGTGCCCGTGCTTTCCATTGTTCGGCCGGATTTTTCGCTGACGCTCAATGCCGATGAAGTCGATGCCGCCTTCGAGGTGCCCTTGAGTTTCCTGATGGACCCGGCCAACCACGCGCGCGACAGCCGCATGTGGAACGAGCTGGAATGGTTCTTCTACGAGATGCCTTATGGCGGCCAGCGCATCTGGGGCGTCACCGCCGGCATCATCCGCACGCTCTATGAAAGGCTTTATGGTTGAGCGCTGAGGCGTCACTCTCGGGCAGGGCCGATTGGCTGGCTGAAAAGCATCTGCAGAAGCTTCTTGCGGCGCTGAAGCAGGGCGGCGAGGAAGCGCGCGTCGCCGGCGGCGCGGTGCGCAACGCGTTGATCGGCCAGCCGGTCGCCGACATCGACATCGCCGCGACCACCGTGCCCGAGGAAACGATCCGGCGCGCCGCTGCGGCCGGCTTCAAGACGGTGCCGACAGGAATCGAGCATGGCACGGTCACGGTGATCGCCGGCGGCAAGCCTTACGAGGTGACGACGCTCAGGGCCGATGTCGAGACCGACGGGCGGCGGGCAAAAGTGATCTTCGGCCGCGACTGGAAAGCGGACGCCGAGCGGCGCGACTTCACCATCAACGCGCTCTATGCCGAAGCCGACGGCACGATCGTCGACCTTGTCGGCGGCATCGCCGATATGGAGGCGCGGCGGTTGCGTTTCATCGGCGACGCGGAAGCGCGCATCCGCGAGGATTATCTGCGCATCCTGCGCTTTTTCCGGTTCTTTGCCTGGTATGGTGATGGACGGCCGGACGCGGAAGGCCTGAAGGCCTGCGCAAGACTGAAGGACGGGCTTGTTCAGCTTTCCGCCGAACGGGTCTGGTCCGAAGTGAAGAAGCTGTTGTCGGCCGCGGATCCGTCGCGCGCGCTGCTTTGGATGCGCCAGGCCGGCGTGCTCACCGCCGTGCTGCCGGAAAGCGAGAAATGGGGCATCGACGCCATCCATGGCCTGGTCAAGGCTGGAAAAGATCTCGGCTGGGCCCCCGATCCGATGCTGAGGCTCGAGGCGATCGTTCCGCCCGATGCCGTGCGTATGAAGACGCTAGGCGAGCGGCTGCGATTGTCGAACGACGATGCCGGCCGGCTGCGGCATTGGGCGCTGACCGTTGCGCCGGATGCCAAGGTGACCGAGACCGAACTGGCCAGGAAACTCTATTACGGCGATCGCGGCGGCTATCTCGACCGCATCCGGCTGGCGCTTGCCGCGGCGCGGACGCGCGCCGTCGAGGACAATCAGGCGATGATGGAAGCCGGTGGTTTTTCACGCCTGCTCAGTTTCACGCTGAAATGGCAAAAGCCGGTGTTTCCGATCAAGGGCGCCGACCTGACCGCGCTTGGCGCCTCGCCGGGGCCGAAGCTCGGCGCGACGCTGAAGAATCTTGAGAAGGAATGGGTCGAGTCGGGTTTTACCCTGGAACGCGGCGCGCTCATGAAACGCGCCGCGCAGGCCCTGGAAATCTAGCCTGTTCAGGCAGCCCGGCGCCAGTCAATGGATCGCCACGGGGGCGAGCGCGCGGGAAAGGCTTGCCTCGCCCTTGCCGTAGATGGACGGGTCGTAGTTCACCAGCGTGTCGGTGCGGGCGGTGTTGAGCAGGTCATTGGTGATCTGAACGGGCGTCGCCTTGGTGAACTTGCTGCCGATGATCGCGGCATAGCCGGAGATGATGGGCGCGGCGAAAGACGTTCCGTAGAGACCGGTCTTGTCGCCCTCGACGCCGACCACCAGGAAGTGGCTCTGCACAGCCGGGTTGGAGCCGGCATAGTCGGAATACCAGGCGAGCTGGGCCTTGTTGGCCGTGGTGCCGTTTGTCGACAGCGCGCCGACGAAGATCGCCGTCGGTTTGCCGATCAGAGCAAGGTCGAGATAGTCCTGCTGGCCACCGGTGATCCCGCCGACGGCGACCGAGTCGTTGCCGGCCGCCTTCGAGACGATGGCCGAACCCTTGGTGGCGTAGGTGATGATCGAAGCCTCCTCCGGAGCCCACCAGATCTGGTTCGGGCTGTAGCCCGCGGTGGTGTACATGCCGTAGCTGAGGTTGAGCACGTTGCGGCCGCTCGCCAGCGAAACGGCCGTGCCGGTCGAGAAATCCTTGGAGCGTATGGTCGCCGCCGGAGCAATCATGCTTGCCTCCTCGCGCGTCCATTCGCCGTGCCGCTGGTATTGGGTGCCGATGCCGAAATTGCCGGAAAAACGCGACGTGCTGCTGAAGTCGTCAACCAAGGTGATGGTGACGCCCTTGCCCTTGTAGCCGGCTGCCCATGCGGTGCCGACGTCGGGGCTCATCCAGCTCTGGGCGGCCAGTGTCGACCGCGCGGGGATACTTGCGCTCACGCAGATGGAGCCGCCGCCATGGCAGAGCGCAGCCGTCTCGTCCGCGCTGAGAACCTCCTGCGCAGAGGCTATCGGCACCGAAAGAATGGCAAAGGCGGCTGCAACGCCCAACTTCATTCCCCAGTTCAACGGAAACAGGGAAGGGCGAGAATTCGGGCACGAGACGATGTTCATTTGCGGCTCCCGCGATCAGAAAGTGAGACGGTAATTCAACCAGAGATGCATGGTCTCCGGCTTGGCGCTGACCAGATATTTCAAGGTTTCCTCCGGCGCCGTCACGCCCGCCGCGAGCCGGCAATTGACGCTGTAGGTGCCAAGGTCGCCATAGTCGGCTTCGCATGGCTTTTCAGTGAGGCCGCCGCCGATGGTCGAGGTGACCGAAAGCGACAGCGTGCTGTTCGGGTTGGGATGGACCTGGGTGAGAAAGCCAAGCTTCAGGCTGGGCTCGATGCGGTATTTCTCGGCTTGCTCGCCCGTGCCAAATCCCCAAAGAATCCCGGTATCGGGTGTGATCTGGGTGAGAAGGTCCACATGCATGTCGACCCAGTTGGCACTGTACCAGTGGTTGAACGACACCCAGCTCCCACTCTGCAACTCGTAACCGCCGTTGCCGAGGCCCCTGGCCTTGTCGCTGAGTGGGGAACCCTGATGGATATCGACAAGCGAGGTCGTCCATTCCTGGGCCATTGCAGCGGAGGCAAAGAGGAGGGCGCACGACAGGAGCGCCGCCGCGCAGAGACCTGCTCCGATGTTGGACCGCTCGCGCATGCGCGAAGCACCTCGCCCCACCATTCCGGACAGCGCCTTGATGGCGAAGGCTCCTCGGGCAGCCCCTTCGGCCGGATCATGGGCCGCAGAATCGCACGCGTACCGTTACTGCAAGGTTATCTAAGCCGCTACGAATATAAGAATTTGCTTGAATTATCGGGAAAATGTTTCTGCCGGCGACCCGGGAGATCGCCGGCAGAAAGTTTGGCAGTCGAATTCTGGGATCTGGCTGCTCAGGCGGCGTCGCGAACCTTCTGGATGCGCGAGCGGATCGCCTCGATCATCGTTTCGCGGATGATGGTCTCGCCATGCGTCTCACGCATATGCTCGACGGCGCGGCGCATGACCTCCGCTTCCTCCTCGGCGCGCGTGTGCCAGTCACAGCCGGGAACCAGCGATCCGCATTGGAATTCTTTCATGGGTTTTCCCTTCCTCGCTCTGGAGCCGCTCAGCTTCGCCGCTCCGGCTATTTATTATCATGCAATCCCGCCGGAAGCGGCTGCGCGTTTTGGCGGAATTGCGCGGGTGGACAACAATAACACACGCCGCCGTCTTCGGTTGCATGAAGAGTCGCAGCGCCGTCGGCGCGGTAAGCCGGGAAACCGAAAGGCGGAGCACGGATGCTCCGCCTTTCGCGCCGCCTGAGCTTGCTTAGCCTCTTTGTTCCTTACGCAATTCCGGGTTTCTTACGCAATTCCGGACGGAAAACCGCTAAGTACTTTTCCGGGAATCGCCGGCCGTTATTTCATGATCTTGACGGCCTCGGCGACCTTGTTCTTGCCGCTCATGTCCCAGGACACGCGGACTTTCTCGCCGGCCTGAATGCCGGGATCCTTGAAGGCCTTGGACAGCTTGAATGTCGATCCATCGTCCAGAACAAGGCTCATGGCCGTTCCGTCAAAGCTCTTCACGGTTCCCGTGGTGTGCTTGACCGCCGCGAACGCGGCGCCACCGGAGGCGAGAAAGGCGGCTGCTGCCGCCGTCACGATAAGCTTGCGCATGGCATGCTCTCCTGGGATGCGGGCGCCCCGCTTGGCAAGGCGCCCTCATTGGTCAGGGCCGTCAAGTCGCGTCGGATCACGGCCGGCGGGAGGCAAGTGACCTCCGCTTCGGCCGCCGGCGCTTCCCGGCCCGGCAACCTTGAATAACTCAATTTTTTCAAAAGGATATTATACGAAAAAGATATTACCCCTGCCACATTGCCCGCCAAGATTCGGCGAATGGTACAGCAATGCGGCCATCGCCGCGCTCACCGGATCGTTACGGCCATTTTACCTCGGGCGGCAGGCTGGAAAGGATCGAGGCGACATTGCCGCCGGTCTTCAGGCCGAAGATGGTGCCGCGATCGTGAAGCAAGTTGAACTCGACGTAGCGGCCGCGCCGGATCAGCTGTTCGTCGCGCTCGCCGTCGGTCCAGTTCTGGTTGAAATTGGCCCGCACCAGATGGGCATAGACGACCAGGAAAGAGCGGCCGACATCCTGGACGAAATTGAGATCGGCGTCCCAGCCGCCCTTGTCCTCGTCCGAATGCAGCCAGTCGAAGAAGATGCCGCCGACGCCGCGCGGCTCGTTGCGGTGCGGCAGGAAGAAATACTCGTCGCACCAGGCCTTGAATTTGGGATAGTCGGCGACGGCCGCGTTCTTCTCGCAGGCGAACTGCATGGCGCGGTGGAAGGCGATCGTGTCGGGATCGTCCTGGGTGCGGCGGCGGTCGAGCACCGGCGTCAGATCGGCGCCGCCACCGAACCACTGGCGCGTGGTGACGACCATGCGCGTGTTCATGTGCACGGCCGGCACGTTGGGGTTCCAGGGATGCGCAATCAGCGAGATGCCGCTCGCCCAGAAGCGGGGGTCTTCGTCGGCGCCGGGAATCTGCTTCCTGAATTCGGGCGAGAATTCGCCATGCACGGTCGAGGTGTGCACGCCGACCTTCTCGAAGACGCGGCCGCGCATCATCGACATGGTGCCGCCGCCACCCTTGCCTTCGTCGCGTTCCCAGGGCGTCTTCTCGAAACGGCCGGGCGACCATGAAGACAGCGGTCCCTGGATCTCCTGCTCGAGCTGCTCGAAGGTGGCGCAAATGCGCTCGCGCAGCGCTTCGAACCAGAGGCGTGCCTTCATCTTCTTCGGCTCGATATCGGCCGGCAGCCCCACGGGAAGGTCAGGTCGTTCCAAATCCGTCTCCAGTCACAGGCCCGCTCGCCTGACAAATGACTCGTTTTTTCTGCGCGCGATCCCTAATCTCTTAAAGGCAAGGGTCAAGTCCTGTCTGACCCAGGTGCAAAGGAGTTCCTTCGTGCGCACCCCGGCAAGACCGCCGCTGGATGGCTTGAAGAAGAGACTGGAGCGCTCGCGCGCCGAGCGCGCAGACCAGCCGCGCGACGGATTCCTGCGTGAGACCTTCGTGCTGCCGCGCCCGGCAGCGCGCCTCAAGGCAAAGGAGTGGTTCGAGCGTTTCCCGAAGCAGGCCTACTGGACCGAGATCGAAAGCTGGTTTGAACGCCCGGGCGACGTGATCGAGTTCACCATGCGGCGGCTGCCGGCGGCTGACTGAACAATCGTCAGGGCACCAATAGCCTTCTCGCGCCCGTACCCTCTCGGGCCAGCCGGTCTTCCTTGTTCCTCAGGGGACATTTGTCGATCGACATGCAGCCGCAGCCGATGCAGTCGGTCAGGCCGTCACGCAACTTTTTCAATTGGCTGATCTTATGGTCGAGCGCGTCGCGCCAGGCTGTCGAAAGCAGGTTCCAGTCCTCGCGGTTCGGCGTGCGCTCTTCGGGCAGCGACTGGAACGCCCGGGCGATCTCGGCGAGCGAAATGCCGACCTCCTGGGCGACACGGATGATCGCCACGCGCCGCAACACGTCGCGGCTGTAGCGCCGCTGATTGCCGGACGTGCGGTGGCTGCGGATCAGCCCGCGCGCCTCGTAGAAATGCAGCGCCGATACCGCGACGCCGCTGCGCATCGCCACCTGGCCGACCGTCAATTCCCTCACTGGAGCCATTCCCGAATTCCCGCTTGACCTCAAGTTAAGTTGAGCTTGTAGCCAAGAAACGTCGATAGGGCAATTGCAGGAGAAAGGCGATGTGCGCCTGGGCAGGAATGACGGCGGATCAGGATAGCGCGGAGGCGCGAAAGCTATTTTCCGAGTTGGCGGAGCGCTTCGCCCGCGACCATGGCAACCGACAACGCGACGTTGATGCTGCGCGCACCCGCCCGCATCGGAATGGTCAGTCGCGCATCGGCCGCCTGGTGGACTTCTTCCGTCACGCCGGCGGATTCGCGGCCGAACAGAAGAATGTCGCCGGCGGCGAAAGCGAAATCGGTATAGGCCGTCGCGGCCTTGGTGGTGAGCAGCACCAGGCGGCGCGCATGCGCCTTTCGCCATTCCTCGAAGGCGTGCCAGTCGGCATGGCGGGAGAGCGCTGCCATTTCGAGGTAATCCATGCCGGCCCGTTTCAGCGCCCGGTCAGAGAGCGGGAAACCGGCCGGCTCGATGATATCGACGCCGATGTCGAGGCAGGCGGCGAAGCGCAGGATTGTCCCGGTGTTGCCGGCGATATCCGGCTGGTAGAGCGCGATGCGGAGACGATCGTTCATTTTCGCATCCTGCTAATAAGTGGCAGATCGGCCACAGGCATCTCCGGCTTTCGGCGATTTCTGGACTGGCGGGTGGCCATTTTCTGCGAAGTCGAGTATATGCCCACCATCGTCAACCCGAACCGAATGGAGGGGAACACATGATGACCATGCACTTCCAGCTCCTCTCCGGGCAGCTCCCATCCGGGGCTCGCGTATGCCCGCAGGCGGTTTCGGTACGACGATTCTTCTGACACTTTAAGTCCTCATCGCACCGATTCCCGCCGAACCCAGTTTTCGGCCTTCGAAGGAATCTTGCGATGTTTTTCAAACTGCCAAAGGGGCGCCGCGCCCCAGCTGAACGTGTCGAGATTGATGCTTGTCGTCATCTTCCGACCGATTCGATCCGCGCCTTCGGCCGAATGCCGGTGGTCGAGGCCGCATCACCGTTTTTAACGCATTTGCATATGGAGGACGGACCGATGTTCGATCCCTACAAAATACCGGGTTCAAGAAGCCTGCACGAGCGCAAGGCGGCGACCTGGGCGCTGCTGATCGGCGAGACCTATTCGTCGGCGGTGCATGCCGAGGAACGGCGCAGGCCGCATCGCGGCATGCTGCCGGACGTCGATTTCTCGCGCGCGGTGCCCGACCACAGCCGGCCCACGCTGGTGCGGCGGATCATCCGCCTGATCCGGCCGGGCGACAGGAACCGGGCAGGCTCAGGCTTGTCGTCGGCAAGTTCGGGGCCGTCGGGGCCGTCGAACGGGCCTGTCGGCGAAAAGCCCAAGACACCCTATATTGCGCGAAGCAGGGCCGGTGAGACGGATGATTCCGTATCGCCGGCCCGCAATGCTGCGCGGCCGCAAAACCTACCCCATCAATCCCGCGCCGCGTGAGCGCGCATAGCATCGTGAGTGCCTGGAATGTTCCGCTGGTTTGAAAACAGGCTCAATCCCTTCCCGGCCGCGGAGCCGGTCGAGCCGCCGAAGACGCTGGTCGCGTTCTGCGTGCATTATACGCGCGGCGCCTGGCCCTACATCATCATGGATGCGGTGCTGGTGACCGCGATCTCCATCGCCGAAGTGTGGATGTTCGGCTTCATGGGCCACATCGTCGACTGGCTGTCGGGGCAGAACCGCGAAACCTTCCTGCAGACGGAAAGCTGGAAGCTCGCCGGCATGGCTTTCGTCGTGCTGTTCGCGCTGCCGGGCACGGTCTGGCTGCATTCGCTGCTCAACCAGCAGACGCTGATGGGCAACTATCCCATGCGCATCCGCTGGCAGGTGCATCGCTATCTGCTCAAGCAGTCGATGGCTTTCTATCAGGACGAATTCGCCGGCCGCATCGCCACCAAGCTGATGCAGACGGCGCTCGCCGTGCGCGAATGCGTAATCAAGCTGATCGACGTCTTGAACTACGTCATCGTCTATTTCCTCGGCATGCTGTTCATCGTCGGCTCGGCCGATTGGCGGCTGGCCGCACCGCTCGCCGTCTGGCTGGTCGGCTATATCGGGCTCTTGCGCTTTTTCATCCCGCGGCTGGGCAAGGTCGGCGAGGAGCAGGCCAAYGCGCGCTCGACCATGACCGGCCGTGTCGTCGACAGCTACACCAACATCCAGACGGTGAAGCTGTTTTCGCACGCGCGACGCGAGGCGACCTTCGCCAGAGAGGRCATGGCGAGCTTCCTCGACACCGTCTACCGCTCGATGCGGCTGGTGACGGTGTTTTACGGCCTGCTCTACATCCTGAACTCGCTGCTTTTGTTCTCGGTGACGGCAATCTCGCTCTGGCTGTGGCTGGGACAGGCGGTGACGATCGGTGCCGTCGCCGTGGTCATCGGCCTTGTCCTGCGGATGTGGGGCATGTCGCAATGGATCATGTGGGAGATGTCCGGGCTGTTCGAGAATATCGGCACCGTGCAGGACGGCATCCAGTCGATCTCGCTGCCGCGCCTCGTCGAGGACAGRCCGGGCGCGAGGGACATCGCCGTCAACCAGGGTGAAATCCGCTTCGAGGACATCGGCTTCCATTACGGCAAGCAGAAGGGCGTCATCGAGAACCTGTCGCTCACCGTGAAGCCCGGCGAGAAGGTCGGCATCGTCGGGCGTTCCGGCGCCGGCAAGTCGACGTTGGTCAATCTGCTGCTGCGTTTCTACGATCTGGAAAGCGGCAGGATCCTCGTCGACGGCCAGGAGATCGCGGCGGTGACGCAGGATTCGCTGCGCGCCCAGATCGGCATGGTGACGCAGGACACCTCGCTGCTGCATCGCTCGGTAAAGGAGAACATCCTCTACGGCCGGYCGGACGCGACCGACGAGATGCTCATCGAGGCGGCGCGGCGAGCGGAGGCGCTCGATTTCATCGGCGGGCTTTCGGACCATAACGGCCGCAAGGGCTTCGATGCCCATGTCGGCGACCGCGGCGTGAAACTCTCCGGCGGCCAGCGGCAGCGCATCGCGATCGCACGCGTCATGCTGAAGGACGCGCCGATCCTGATCCTCGACGAGGCGACGTCGGCGCTCGATTCGGAAGCCGAAGCGGCGATCCAGGAAAACCTCTACAAGCTGATGGAGGGCAAGACGGTGATTGCGATCGCGCATCGGCTGTCGACGATCGCGGCGATGGACAGGCTCGTCGTCATGGACAAGGGCCGCATCATCGAGGAAGGCTCTCACGAAGAGCTCGTCGCCAAGGGCGGGCTTTACGCGCAGCTCTGGCAGCGTCAGTCCGGCGGCTTCCTGCTCGATGACGGACCGGCCGACGCCAAGGCGACCGAGATGGCGGCGGAGTAACGCGATCGCGATTGGCATCAACAGGTTACGGCGATTGCAGGAAATCGATCCCAGGCGTAACCACGGCATGGCCAGAGGCCCGCCGGCGACCAGATCGGGCGCCGGCGGGTTTGTGGCCTCCACGAGAGAAAAATGTTCGACCGCATCTTCACCTGGTTCGAAAGCCGTTATTCGCCGGTGGCGCTGGCCGACGACAGGCAGCCGCCAATGGGGCTTTGGCGCTTCTACTGGTATTTCATAAGGCAGTTTCGCGCCGCCTATTGGCTGCGCATCGTCATCGTTGCCGTCGCGGCCATCGTGGACGCGATGCTGCCGATCTTCGTCGGCCTGATCGTAGGCCTGCTCTCCAGCACCAGGCCGGGCGATTTCTTCGCCGCGCATGGGCCGCTGCTCGTGCTGATGGCCTTCGTCGTGCTGCTGCGTCCGTTGTCGATGGTTGTCGACGCGCTCATCCGCAACCATGYCATCGCGCCGAACCTCATCGACCTCATCCGCTGGYAGAGCCATTGGCATGTCGTGCGCCAGGACTGGTCGTTCTTCCAGAACGACTTCGCCGGCCGCATCGGAACGARGGTCATGCAGAGCGGCGATTCGATGGAGATGAGCGTCAACCTCACCGTCGATGCCGTATGGTACGCGCTGGTCTTCGTTGCGGTCGCCATCGTGGTGCTGGCGCGGCTTGACCTGCTTCTCCTGGCGGTCGTGGCTGTGTGGCTGGTGTTCTATTGCCTGATCTTCTGGTCTGCGATGCCCAGGATCACGCAACGCTCGTCCCAACTGTCGGAGCGGTGGTCGCAGGTGAGCGGCCGCATGGTCGACAGCTACACCAACATCCTGACGCTCAAGACATTCTCGACCGGCGAGCACGAAGACAAATATGTCTCGCAAGCCGTGGTCGAGCACGCCGACACTTTCTACCAGCTGATGCGCGTTTTCACGCTGATGTGGTCGGCCCTGTTCATCCTCAACGCGGCGCTGCTTATCGCCGTGAGCTGGCTGGCGCTCGCCGGCTGGAACGCCGGCGCCATGACCACCGCGGCCGTGGCGACCGCGATACCGTTCGCGCTGCAGATCGCCAACATCTCCGGCAGGATCCTCGATGTCGGCGCCAACGTCTTCCGGCAGATCGGCGTCGCCGGCAACTCGATGACGACGATCGCGCGGCCGATCGTCATGCAGGACCGGCCCGACGCGCCGGCCCTCGTCGTGACCGCCGGCGGCATCGAGTTCGACCGGGTGAATTTCAACTACTGGCGCAAGGACGGCAAAGGCGGCGTCATCGACAATCTGTCGCTGAAGATCGCGCCGGGCGAGCGGGTCGGCCTGATCGGCCGTTCCGGGGCCGGCAAGTCGACGCTGGTCAATCTCGTGCTCAGACTGTTCGACGTGCAGGACGGCAAGGTGCTGATCGACGGGCAGGATATCCGCAACGTCTCGCAGGAAAGCGTCCGGGCGGCGATCGGCTTCGTCAACCAGGACACCTCGCTCTTGCACCGGTCGGTTCGCGAGAACCTCAAATATGGGCGTCAGTCGGCAAGCGACCAGGCGATGTTCAGCGCCGCGAAAGCCGCCCAGATCGACGATGTGATCGCGGGGCTGACCGATCCGCATGGGCAGAGCGGCTATGAGGCGCTTGTCGGCGAGCGCGGCGTGAAGCTGTCCGGCGGCCAGCGGCAACGCATCGCAATTGCCCGCGTTATGCTGAAGGACGCGCCTATCCTCATCCTCGACGAGGCGACGTCCGCGCTCGATTCGGAGGTGGAAGCGGCTATCCAGGAGAACCTCTACAAGCTCATGCAAGGCAAGACCGTCATCGCCATCGCCCACCGCCTGTCGACCATCGCGGCGATGGACAGGCTGGTGGTGATGGACAAAGGGCGCATCGTCGAGGACGGTTCGCATGAGGCGCTGATCGCCAAGGGCGGGCTCTATGCCCAGCTCTGGCGGCGCCAGTCGGGCGGCTTCCTGCTCGAGGAAAAGCAGGCGGCCGAGGATCTGGCGACGAAAGGTGAAGCCGCCGAATGATGCAAGCCATCTATCGCTGGTTCGAGCACTGGGTCTATCCGTTCCGCGAGCCCGCGAATCTGCGGCCGCCCGCCAGCGTCGGCGGCTTCCTCTGGCACTATGTCGGCCAGGCGAAGCTAGCCTTCTTCGCCATGCTGATCATCGGCGGCATCGCCCCGCTGGTCGAAGCCGGCCTGTTCTATTTCGTTGGGCGACTGGTCGATATCCTCGATCAACTGCCCGGCGAGCGCAGTTGGCAAGCGCTTTGGACCGCCGCCGGACCCGAGCTCTTGTTCATGGGCGCGGTGGTGCTCATCATCCGCACGGTCGTCGTCGGCCTGTCGGCGCTGGTCGACGAACAGACGATCACGCCCGGCTTCTACAATCTGGTGCGCTGGCAGGCGCACCGGCATGTCTCGCGCCAGTCCTATGCCTTCTTCCAGAACGATTTCGCCGGCCGCATCGCCACCAAGGTCTGGCAGGCGGGGCAGGCGACCGGCGACCTGATGGAAAGCTTCATCGAGGTGGTCTGGTTCATGATCGTCTATACGGTCACCACGCTGGCGCTGGTCGCGGGGCTGGATTTGCGGTTGGCGGTGATGGTGGTGGTGTGGATCGCGGCGTTCGGCTGGCTGGCGAAACTCTATCTGCCGGCGATCCGCAAGCATGCCGAGGCGACCGCCGAGGCCGGCTCGATGATCACCGGCCGCATCGTCGATTCCTATTCCAACGTGCAGACGCTGAAGCTGTTTTCGGCCGATGGCGACGACCGCTATATCCGCAGCGGCTTCGACATCTATCTCGACGCGCTGCGGCCGTTCACCCGGCGGCTGACCGGCGTGCGCATGGCGCTGACCATGCTCTCCGGCGTCATGATCACCGCGATCGCGGCCTTTGCCATCTATCTGTGGGTCGAAGGCTCGATCACCGTCGGCGCCGTCGCCTTCACCCTGTCGCTGGTGCTGAGGCTCAACATGCTGCTCGGGCGGCTGATGATGCAGCTCAACGGCATTCTGAGGAACCTCGGCGTGCTGGAGAACTCCAAGGCGCTGATCACGCAGCCGCTCGGCCTGACCGACGCGCCGGACGCCAGCGAACTGGTCGTCACCGGCGGCCGCATCGACGTCAGCAACGTCACTTTCCATTACGGCAAGGGGGCAGGGGTGCTCGACGGCATCGACCTTGCCGTGCGGCCGGGCGAGAAGGTCGGGGTGGTCGGCCCGTCCGGCGCCGGCAAGACGACCTTGGCCAATCTGATCCTGCGCCTCTACGACCTGGAAGGCGGCCGGATCCTGATCGATGGCCAGGATATCGCGCATGTGACGCAGAACTCGCTGCGCGGCAATATCGGCGTCGTCAGCCAGGACACCGCGCTGTTCCACCGCTCGCTGCGCGACAACATCAAGCTCGGCATGCCGGACGCCACCGACGCGCAGGTGATCGCCGCTGCGAAAAAGGCCGAGGCGCATGACTTCATCCTGGGGCTGCGCGATACCAGAGGTCGCGCCGGCTACGAGGCCTATGTCGGCGAGCGCGGCGTGAAGCTCTCCGGCGGGCAGCGGCAGCGCGTAGCGATTGCCCGCGTCTTCCTCAAGGACGCGCCGATCCTCATCCTCGACGAGGCGACCTCGGCGCTCGATTCGGACATCGAGGCGGCGATCCAGGAGAACCTGACCAGGCTGATGGAAAACAAGACCGTGATCGCCATCGCGCACCGGCTCTCCACCATCGCAGCACTTGACCGGCTGGTGGTGCTCGACGGCGGCCGCATCGTCGAGCAGGGCACGCATGACGAACTGGTGGCGCTCGATGGGCTCTATGCGCGGCTCTGGAAGCGGCAGTCCGGCGGCTTCCTGTTCAATGAGGAAAGCCCGCTGGAAGAGACGCGGCCGGCGGAGTAGAACGGCGTCATGTCGGTACGCATGCCCACCAATTTCGGACGGTCAGGCGCCCAGGAAAGCGCGCTCGACCTGCTCGGCCACGAAATCCTCGCCGAGAAGGCCGCCGCGCTTGGCCGCGCCGGCCAGCGCGTGGAGGAAACCCTTGCCAGATTGCGCGAGGGCGGCGAAGGCGAGCATCGCAACCGGCTGCTCAAGGAAGCGGCCGCGGCCGTGCACGCCTACTTCATCCAGCGCGAGCTCTGCGGTCTGCGCAAGCACGATGCGGTGATCCGCGAGTACAACATCCCACGGGCGGTGCTGGTCAGGCTGGGCGCCAGTTAGGCACTGACTTCTTGACGGAAGCGTAGCAATCTCGCAGCGAGCGCCGTGGGGTTCTCATCGGCGGCGAAATGCCCGCTGTCCGGGATGATGTCGCCTTCGACGCGCGACAGGCCGGCGGATCTCAAGCCGTCGAGATAATCGGCGATGTCGCCGGTTTCGGCCGAGCCCCTGAGATAAAGCACCGGCATGGCGATCGGTGTCCTGGGCGGCGCGGAATTGGTCTTGGCGTCTGCGGCGAAGGCGCGGTACCAGTCGAAGCCGGCCTTGAGACTTTCCGGCCGCGAATAGGCTTTCGCATAAATGTCTCTGGCTTCCGCGGGGATTGCCGATTTTTCCTTCGAAAGAACATCGAAGAAGAAATCGAAATAGGCGCGCTCGTGGCCGCTCACCAGCATCTCCGGCAAAGCCGGGATCGCATGGAAAGCGAAATGCCAGATATGCGGATTGCGGATGACTTCTTGCCACGGCGCCACGCCGGGGATGACGACGTCCATGATCACCGCGCCGGACAGTTCCTCGGGCATGTCGCGCAACAGGGCGAATACGATCTGGCCGCCGACATCGTGACCGGCGACGATGACCTGCCGCAAGCCGCAAGCGCCGATCAGCCCCTTTATCAATCTTGCCAGATCTGTCTTTTCGCCGGTCCTGGGCGCGCCCTGAGAGTCGCCGACGCCCGGCAGGTCCGGCGCGACCACACGCTGGTTCTCGGCCAACCGATCGATGACTGCCTCGAATGCATATGAACTTTGTGGCCAGCCATGCAGCAGCAGAAGGCCGGGCGCATCGAACGGTCCTGCTTCCCGGATCGCAATAGTCAGCCCCTCGACCTCGACGGCTCGTGTTCGCATGCGTCGATCTCAATCAAATGCCAGGTCGATGGAACTAGGCTACCGTCAGGCTTCGGACAGATCCAATCAGAATCATTCCAGCCATTCGGTGATGAAGTGGCCGTTCTCGTGGATGTCGGTGCTTTCGAGTGGGCCCGGGCCGAGATTGGTGAATTTGTGCGGCGTGTCGGGCGGCACGATCAGGATCTGGCCGGCGGTGGCCTTGATCTCCCGGTCGCCGATCGTGAACAGGCCGGTGCCGGAGCGGATGACGAAGATTTCCGCATAGGGGTGCTTGTGCAGGCGCGGACCGCCGCCGACCGTCGGCTGATAATGAAGATCAGGCAGGAATTGGCGCCGAATTGGCCGCATTGCAGCTCGCCTTTCCAGCAGTCGGGGCCGTCGGCCCAGCTGTCGCGTTCGATGACATGCGCCATGCCGGGAGAATAGACCGGGCCAGGAGCCGATGTCGAGGCGAACATCGGCCCGATTTCGGCCCGGATTCCCCGCTGTTCCGCCCTGTCCGGCGGCCTGGCACGGACGCGCCGGCCAGGGGCGCCGCGCATCCCCGCGACAATCTGCCCTTGTGGCCTCACCCCGCTGGACAAAAACGGGCTGCCCGCATAAACCGAAATCCAAATGCCGGAGGAATTCGCTAGCCTGTTCGCCATGCGCTGTCGGGCAGGTGCGATTGAGCGGGGACAAGGCTCGGCCTCCGGTTAGGAAGAGGCGAAAGGATCAGGCACCCGTGAGCGCAACCGAAATCCACGATCCCAACCGTCGCGATTTTCTCTATGTAGCCACCGGCATGGCCGCCGTCGTCGGCGCGGGAGCCGTGGCGTGGCCGTTCATCGACCAGATGCAGCCGGATGCCTCGACGCTGGCGCTGGCTTCGGTCGAGGTCGATGTCTCCTCGCTGCAGCCCGGCAGCTCGCTGATCGTCAAATGGCGCGGCAAGCCGGTGGTGGTGCGCAACCGCACCGAAAAGGAAATGAAGGACGGCGAAGCCGTCAACCTCGCCGATCTCAAGGACCCGATCGCGCGCAACGCCAACCTGCCGTCGGATGCGCCGGCGACCGATGCCAACCGCACCACGCCCGGCAAGGAAGCCTGGATGGTCATGGTCCAGGTCTGCACCCATCTTGGCTGCATCCCGCTCGGCCAGGAAGGCGATTTCGGCGGCTGGTTCTGCCCGTGCCACGGTTCGCAATACGACACCGCCGGCCGCATCCGCAAAGGCCCGGCGCCGGAGAACATGGCGATCCCGGTATTCAAGTTCATTTCCGATACCAAGATCCTTATCGGTTGAGGCAGGGGATATTTCGATGAGCGAGGGACACTCGACCTATACGCCCAAGACCGGTATCGAGCGCTGGTTCGACGCCCGCATGCCGCTGCCGCGGCTGATCTATGACAGCTTCGTCGCCTATCCGGTGCCGCGCAACCTCAACTACATGTGGACGTTCGGCGGCATCCTTTCGATCATGCTGGTTTCGCAGATCCTGACCGGCATCGTGCTGGCGATGCATTACACGTCCGACACCAATCTCGCCTTCGATTCGGTCGAGAAGATCATGCGCGACGTGAATTCGGGATGGCTGTTGCGGTACCTCCATTCCAACGGCGCCTCGTTCTTCTTCGTCGCCGTCTACATCCACATCTTCCGCGGCCTCTTCTACGGTTCCTACAAGGCGCCGCGCGAGCTTCTGTGGATCCTCGGCTGCATCATCTACCTCCTGATGATGGCCACCGGCTTCATGGGCTATGTGCTACCCTGGGGTCAGATGAGCTTCTGGGGCGCCACCGTCATCACCGGCTTCTTCAGCGCTATCCCGCTGGTCGGCAACTGGATCCAGGAACTGCTGCTTGGCGGTTTCGCCGTCGACAACCCGACGCTGAACCGCTTCTTCGCGCTCCATTACCTGCTGCCGTTCATGATCGCCGGCGTCGTCGTCCTGCACATCTGGGCGCTGCATGTCGTGGGCCAGTCGAACCCGACCGGCATTGAGGTGAAGTCGAAGACCGACACCGTCGCTTTCACGCCCTATGCGACCATCAAGGACGCGTTCGGCATGATCGTGTTCCTGTTCTTCTTCGCCTATTTCGTCTTCTACCTGCCGAACTATCTCGGCCACCCGGACAACTACACGGTCGCCAACCCGCTGAAGACGCCGGCCCATATCGTTCCGGAATGGTACTTCCTGCCGTTCTACGCGATCCTGCGCGCCATCACCTTCAACATCGGCCCGATCAATTCCAAGCTCGGCGGCGTGCTGTGCATGTTCGGCGCCATCGCCATGCTGTTCCTGGTCCCGTGGCTCGACACCTCCAAGGTGCGCTCGGCGGTCTACCGCCCGTGGTACAAGCTGTTCTTCTGGCTGTTCGTGGCCGACGCCATCCTGCTCGGATGGCTGGGCTCGCAGCCGGCGGAAGGCTCTTACGTGTTCATGGCGCAGATGGCGACTTTGTTCTACTTCGCCTTCTTCCTGGTCATCATGCCGGTGCTCGGCCTGATCGAGACGCCGCGCAGGCTGCCGAACTCGATCACCGAGGCGGTGCTGGAAAAAAACAAGGGCGGCAGCGGACATCCGGCAGGCGCGACCGCCGCGCCGGAAACCAAAGGCTGAGGATCTGAGGGGATTTTGGGTATGAAGAAGATTCTCACCTCGCTGGCGCTGCTCGGCCTGGTGGTGGCGGGCACCGCTGCCATCGCCGCCGAAGAGGAACACAACCCGGCCGCGCCGACGCATTTCCCGATCAACGAGCCGAAGGAAATGAGCTGGAGCTTCGCCGGCCCGTTCGGCACCTACGACAAGGCGCAGCTGCAGCGCGGCCTCAAGGTCTACAAGGAGGTCTGCTCGGCCTGCCATTCGATGAACCTGGTGGCCTTCCGCACGCTGGAAGGGCTCGGCTATTCGGACGCGCAGATCAAGACGCTGGCCGCCGAATACACCATCCATGACGGCCCGAACGATGCCGGCGACATGTTCGACCGTCCCGGCAAGCCGTCGGACCATTTCCCGGCGCYGTTCCCGAACGAGCAGGCCGCGGCCTCCGCCAATGGCGGCGCCGCCCCGCCGGACATGTCGCTGCTCGCCAAGGCGCGTGGCGTCGAGCGCGGCTTCCCGCGCTTCATCTTCGATATCTTCACCCAGTATGCTCAGGGCGGCCCGGACTACATCCACTCGCTGCTCACCGGCTACGACCAGACGCCGCCGGCCGGCATGGTGATCCCGGAAGGCACGCACTACAATCCGTATTTCCTGTCCGGCGTGTCGCTGAAGATGCCGAAGCCGCTCTCCGACGGCCAGGTGACCTATGACGACGGCTCGCCGCAGACGGTCGACCAGTATGCCCGCGACGTCTCGGCCTTCCTGATGTTCGCCGCCGAGCCGCATCTCGAGGACCGCAAGAAGACCGGCTTCCGCGTCATGGTCTTCCTGCTGCTCTTCGGCGCGCTGGTCTACATGACCAAGCGCAGGGTGTGGGCCGACGTGGCGCACTGAGGCGGCCGGCTTCCAGAAAAATGTGAAGGGCGCCGAAAGGTGCCCTTTTCTTTTCGGCCGCTTGCCGGCAAAACTGTGCGGCAACGGATCAACCGCTTATGAAATCCTCCCTCGAAGACACGCTGCTTGCGGCCATCCGCACCATTCCGGACTATCCGAAGCCCGGCATCCTGTTTCGCGACATCACCACGCTGCTTGGCGACGCGCGCGCCTTTCGGCGCGCCATCGACGAGCTGGTGCATCCCTATGCCGGGCTGAAAATCGACAAGATCGCCGGCATCGAGGCGCGCGGCTTCATCCTCGGCGGCGCCGTGGCGCACCAGTTGTCGGCCGGCTTCGTGCCGATCCGCAAGAAGGGCAAGCTGCCTTACGAGACGGTGCGCGTGGCCTACAGCCTCGAATACGGGCTGGACGAGATGGAGATGCACAAGGACGGCGTCTCGCCCGGCGAGAAGGTGATCGTGGTCGACGACCTGATCGCCACCGGCGGCACGGCGGAAGCGGCGGTGAAGCTGCTCAGGCAGATCGGCGCCGACATCGTCGCCGCCTGCTTCGTCATCGACCTGCCGGACCTCGGCGGCCGCCGGAAGCTGGAAGCGCTCGGCGTGCCGGTCAGGACGCTGATCGGGTTCGAGGGGCATTGAGGCGCCTCTTCCTTCTCCCCTTGTGGGAGAAGGTGGATCGGCGCGCAGCGCCGAGACGGATGAGGGGTGTTCCAGCGGAGTGAGACGCTGGCTTTCCCTGGAGCACCCCTCATCCGTCGCCTTCGGCGACACCTTCTCCCGCAAGGGAGAAGGCAGAGGCACTACCCCACCTTCACCAGCACGGCGCTGTCGAACTCGATCACTTTGTCGCCGGTCGAATCGAACCCTTCGGAGCGCAGTGTGAGCAGGTTCCAGCCCGGGCGCCCGGCGAGCGGGCGGTGCGCGAGCGCGGTGCGCGTGAAGGTCACCGTCTCGCCGGCATAGACCGGCTTAAGCCATTTCAAATTGCGGAAGCCGGGCGAGGGGCCGAATTCGGGCTGCGGGCCGGGGCCGGTCCAGCGCACGCCCTCGGTCTCCATGCGCTTTTCGAGGTTGTATTTCATCCAGGTGGCGGCGGTATGCCAACCCGAGGCGCAGAGCCCGCCGAGCACGCTCTTCCTTGCCGCCTCCTCGTCGACATGGAAGACCTGCGGGTCGTATTTCCTGGCGAAGGCCTTGATCTCCTCCGGCTCGAACTTGTGCGAGCCTAGCGTGACCGTTTCGCCGATCAGGAAGTACTCGTCGAGGGTCATGCCGCGGCCTCGCGGGTCAGGAACATGCCAGTGTTCTCGAGCTCGAAGACGCTCTCGCCGCGCTGGTTGACCAGTTCGCTGCGCATGGTGATCAAGCCGAGCTGAGGCCGCGATTTGGACTGGCGCTTGGACAGGATCGTGACCGTGCCGCGCAGGGTATCGCCGGCCAGCACCGGCTTCTTCCATTTCACATGCTCGATGCCGGGCGATCCTTGAGAGGTCGAATCGAGCAGGAAGGCGTCGCACAGCATGCGCATGAACATCGCGCAGGTGTGCCAGCCCGAAGCCGAAAGCCCGCCGAGGATGCTGGCCTTGCCGGCTTCCTCGTCGAGATGCATCGGCTGGGCATCGAATTCCGAGGCGAATTCGATGATCTCGGCCGCGCTTACGGTCTTGCTGYCGATGTCCAGCGAGGCGCCCTCGACGAAATCCTCATAGGCCCAGGTCTTTCCGGTCATGTCGGCAATCCGGTTAATCCCAAAGATCGGGCAACCCGGATGCAGGCCCAGGACGATTTGGTCAAGCGATTTCTGGTAAGCCAGTCAGGCGCTCAGGTGTTGAACTTGAACAGCATGATGTCGCCGTCCTGGACGACATACTCCTTGCCTTCGTCGCGCGCCTTGCCGGCTTCCTTGGCGGCCACTTCGCCGCCCAGCGTGACGAAGTCGTTGTAGGAGATCGTCTGGGCGCGGATGAAGCCGCGTTCGAAGTCGGTATGGATGACGCCGGCCGCCTGCGGCGCCTTATCGCCCTTGTGGATCGTCCAGGCGCGCGTCTCCTTCGGCCCGACGGTGAAATAGGTGATGAGATGCAGGAGCTCGTAGCCGGCGCGGATCACCTTGTTGAGGCCCGGCTCGTCGAGGCCGATCGAGGCCAGGAACTCCATTTCCTCTTCGTCGGAAAGCTGGGCGACTTCCGCCTCGATCGCCGCCGAGATCACCACCGTGCCGGCGCCTTGCGCGGCCGCCATCTTCTCCACCGCCCTGGTGTGCTCGTTGCCGGTGGCGGCGTCCGCCTCGGCGACATTGCAGACATAGAGAACGGGATGCGAGGTGAGCAGGTTCAGCCCTTGCAGGATGCGCAGATCCTCCGGCGCGATGCCGTTGAGCAGGAAGCGCGTCGGCTTGCCGGCCTGCAGCAATTCGAGCGCCGCCTCCATCATCGGCAGCACGGCCACCGCTTCCTTGTCCTTGCCGGCGGCGCGCTTGCGGAACTGAACGATGCGGCGCTCGAGGCTTTCGAGGTCCGCGAGCATCAGCTCGGTCTCGACCGTCTCGGCGTCGGCCACCGGATCGATGCGGCCCTCGACATGGGTGATGTCGTCATCCTCGAAGCAGCGCAGCACATGCACGATGGCGTCGACCTCGCGGATGTTGGCGAGGAACTGGTTGCCCAGCCCTTCGCCCTTGGAGGCGCCGCGCACCAGGCCGGCAATGTCGACGAAGGAGATGCGGGTCGGGATGATCTCCTTGGACTTGCCGATCGCCGCGATCTTCCGCAGGCGCGGATCCGGCACCGCCACTTCGCCGGTGTTCGGCTCGATGGTGCAGAAAGGATAGTTGGCGGCCTGCGCGGCGGCTGTCCTGGTCAGCGCGTTGAACAGCGTCGACTTGCCGACGTTGGGCAAGCCAACGATGCCACATTTGAAACCCATGTTCGTCCAGTCCTGTCGGAATTCGATTTTGGTGAGGGCTATGGGCGATAGGGGTGACGAACGTCAAGCCCCGATCGGCCGGGCCGCCTCATGGCGGCTAATCTGGTTATCGCGGGATCATCGCGCAAGCCGGCGAAGTCTGGCGAGGCGCACCGGTTCGCCACCAACGAAGGCCTGGTCTTGCTCCAGCATCGCCAGTGCCTGCCGCGCGCTGTCGCGGGCGCCGTCCAAGTCGCCCAGAAGGGCGCGGCATTCGGCCAGTTCCTCCAGCACATAAGGCGCCTGGGCGCCCTCGGCGACTGCCGCGGCGGCTGTTTCTTCGGCAAGTCGCCGGGCTTCTTCCAGGCGTCCCAGCGCGCGCAACGTCCTGATCACGGCGTAGCGCGCGATGCGCTGTTCGCGTTTCTCGCCGGCCGAGCGGCGCAAGTCGACGGCCTGCTCGAACAGAGCCAGAGCGTCAACGAACCGGCCGGCATCGAAGTAGGACCAGCCGAGATTGTTGAGCAGCGGTGCACGCCAGGGTCCGGCCTCCGGATGCTCGCCGATATAGGCGAGGGCGGTCGCGGTCCATTCAACGGCGCCGTCAAGCGTTCCAACGATCGCCAGCATATGCGCGGCGTCCACGGCCAATGCATGGGCCCCGGCCTGCCGCGCCAGTCGCCAGGCTTCGCCGAACAGCGGCCGCGCCCTTTCGCGTTCACCGGCGGAATTGTGGAGGCGGCCGCGTTCGAGAGCGCAGATCGCGCGGGCTTCCGGATCGTCGCCGGCCAGACGCCCGGCTTGGTCGATCAGCGCGTGACCCGAGACGAAGTCCCCAGCCAGGCCGAGTTTTCTGGCGCGTCCCGCCAGATCCGAGACACTGTCCGCCATGCTGACCTCACTTGTGGCCCCGGAGCGATGTCGGCGCCGCCAGACGCAATCCCCGCTGAGCGGTGCCGCGCGGCCGCGCTCTTTAGTCTTTTCCGAACAGCTTCTTCAGCATGGCGGCCATCGGGCCGCTTTCGGGAATTTTTGCCGCCGGCTGCTGCGGGCGCGCCTGGCGGACATGGCTTTGCTGCTTCGGCGGCTTGGGCGGCGGGCGGTCGTCGTCGCCGGTCGGCACGAGTTTTTCACGCAAGGCGAGCGTGACGCGGTTCATGAACGAGCTGTCGTCGCCCTTGGCGAGCAGCGCGGCGTCGTCGGCGATTGCGTCCAGCAGGACATCGAGCCACTCACGGTCCGCCTTGGCGAAATCGCCAAGCACATGGCCGTGCACCATCTCCTTGACGCCGGGATGGCCGACGCCGATGCGCACCCGGCGATAGGCGTTGCCGACATGCTGGTCGAGCGAGCGAATGCCGTTGTGGCCGCCGGAGCCGCCGCCCACCTTCACCCTGAGCTTGCCGGCGGCAAGGTCGATCTCGTCGTAGAAAACGGTAAGCGCGGCCGGTTCGAGTTTGTAGAAGCGCAGCGCTTCGCCGACCGACTGTCCGGACAGGTTCATGAAGGTCTGCGGCTTGATCAGCAGGATTTTCTCGCCGCCGAGCGTGCCTTCGCAGATCAGGCCCTGGAATTTTCTCGACCAGGGCGAAAAGGAATGGCGGCGGGCAATCGCGTCCGCCGCCATGAAGCCGACATTGTGCCGGTTGTTTTCGTATTTCGCGCCCGGATTGCCGAGGCCTGCAAAGACAAGCATCGTCGCCTCCGGAGCTGGAGAAATTACTTCTCTTCGGCCGCCGGGGCCGCCGCCTCGGTCGCCGCTGCCTCGGTGGTCTCCTCCGTCTCCGGCTTCATCGCCGCGGAGCCGGCAATGGTCGCGATGGTGAAGTCGCGATCGGAGATGACCGGCTTGACGCCGGCCGGCAGCTTGACCGCCGAGATGTGGATCGAGTCGCCGATGTCGGTGCCGGCGAGATCGACGGTGATGAAGTCCGGGATCGCGTTGGCCGGGCAGTGGAACTCGACTTCGTGGCGAACGATGTTGAGCACGCCGCCGCGCTTGATGCCGGGCGACTTGTCCTCATTGATGAAGTGGACAGGCACGTCGACATTGACCTCGGTGTCCTTGCCGATGCGCAGGAAGTCGACATGGACAGGGAAATCCTTGACCGGGTCGAGCTGGAAATCCTTCGGCAGGACCTGGATCTTCTTGCCGTCGACATCGATCGTGGCGACCGTGGTCAGGAACCCGCCGCCATGGATCTTGTAGAAGATGTCCTTGTAGTTGAGCGCAATAGCCAGGGGAGGCTGCTTGTCGCCGTAAATAACTGCAGGCACTTTACCGTCGCGGCGAACTGCACGGGCGGACCCCTTACCGACCTGTTCGCGCGCTTCGGCCTTGAGCTCGTAAGCATCGTGGCTCATGGCATTTCCTTTCGCGTGTTATGGAGCGCTTGCGGCGAGCACGAGGCCAACCGTAAACGTCGAAAGCCGTCGCGGCCTTGCACGATCTGTCCGATGCGTTTGGCGATCCAAATGCGTCTGGGGATCATGCGGGGCCTTGCCGGCCTTCCTCCGCGTTGCCTCCAAGGGTGTCTACGCGGGTGGCGGCTCTATAGCCGAAGGCGGGCAAGGGCGCAAGCGCTTGGGCTGGAAGGTGTCGTAAGCACATGAGTTGTCCGGGTTAGGTAGCACACGAGTTGTCCGGTTTTATCGCCAGCGAATGGAGGCTGGGGATGGGACGGACAGCATGGCTACAGGACCGGAGAATGCAGAAGTTTCGGGACGTTTTGAGCCGTTGGAATGGCGGCGATCTTTCGATGATGGAAGCGGGTGAGCTGCTGGGGATGTCGGAGCGTCAGWTCCGCCGGTACCGAGACCGCTATGAAGAGGCTGGGGAGGATGGCTTAAGGGACCGGCGTTTGGGTAAGCTTTCGACGCGCCGGGTGCCTGCGGAGGCAATCGAGGAGATGCTTGAGCTTTACCGGAACCGTTACCTCGGTTGGAACGTGAAGCATTTCCACGAGCACCTGATACGCGATTACGACTTCAGCTGGGGTTATACCTTCATCAAGACGCAGCTTCATGCGGCCGGGCTGGTCG
>NZ_MDDU01000028.1:0-23983 GCF_001854795.2 Mesorhizobium sp. LCM 4577
TGTTGCCGGAGCCGGGACCGCTGCGCTGACCAAGCAAGGTTCGGATCGGCGCCCAGTCCAGTTCCTTTGCTATCAGGTCGAAGATCGTCTCATCCGCCGACGCAAGACCGTCCGCCAGGCTCAACTGACCAAGCACTCGATCGACCATCGCGAATCCTCCTTGCCGGATATCCGCATGGAATCACTGATCCGATTCTGTGCAAAGCCCTCCGGTGGGGAGAGGAGCTCTTCAGCGCCGGCGCCAACCTCTTCTCCCCTCGGGGAGAAGGTGGCCGCGTAGCGGCCGGATGAGGGGGAGTCCGCTGTCCCTACTTCTGGTTCCACCGCCGGATCACCGGCTCGGTCAGATCGTGCTCATAGCCGAGGATGCTGAGGCTCGCGGTATCGAGCACGAAATGCGCGCCGCCTGCCGGCGGCAGGCCGACCCAGCGCGCCGCGAAGACACGCAGGAAATGCGAGCTGGAGAAGATGAGCACATTGCCGGCAACCGCGCGAAGCCCGGCGATGACGGCATCGGCGCGGGCGCCGACATCGGCCGCAGTCTCGCCGTCCGGACACCCATCGCGAAACAACTGCCAGCCGGGACGCCCGGCAAGGATCTCCTTGGTCGTCACGCCTTCATAGGCGCCATAATCCCATTCCTGCAGGTCCGGTTTCTTGAGCGCGCGCTCGCCGAAGCCGGCGAGCCGGCAGGTGTCGAAGGCGCGTTGCGACGGGCTCGACCAGACCGCCTGGAAGGTGACGCCCTTGAGACGCTCAGCGACGCCGCGCGCGGCCTCCTCGCCTTTGGCGGTCAGCGGGATGTCGGTGCGGCCGGTATGCCTGCCCGAGAGGCTCCATTCGGTCTCGCCATGGCGGACAAGATAGATCTCGGGATACGCGCTGCTCATCGACCGCCCTCTTGGCTGACTATTTCGCCGGGAATCCGGCTGGCGCAGCCTATGCGGCGGCCGACAAAAAGAACAGGCCGCGGCAGAGCCACGGCCTGTCCGGCATCGGGAGGATGCCGTTGTCTTTCGCAATTCAGGACGGTGATCAGGCGGGTTGCAGCCCGCCCGACAGCGCGAGGTCGGCCTCCTCCGGCAATTGACCGGCCATGGCGGCGGCGAATTGCGTCTGGTCAAGCTCGCCTTCCCAGCGCGCCACGACGATGGTCGCGACCGCGTTGCCGACGAAGTTGGTGAGCGCGCGGCATTCCGACATGAAGCGGTCGACGCCGAGGATCAGCGCCATGCCGGCAACCGGCACCGAGGGCACGACCGAGAGCGTGGCAGCCAAGGTGATGAAGCCGGCGCCGGTGATGCCTGCAGCGCCTTTGGAGCTCAGCATGGCGACGAGCAAAAGCAGGATCTGGTCGCCGAAGCTGAGCGGCGTGTCGGTTGCCTGGGCGATGAACAGCGCGGCCAGCGTCATGTAGATGTTGGTGCCGTCGAGATTGAAGGAATAGCCTGTCGGGATGACAAGACCGACGACCGAGCGGTTGCAGCCGGCGCGCTCCATCTTGGCCATCAGTCCTGGAAGTGCTGCTTCCGACGACGAGGTGCCAAGCACCAGGAGCAGCTCTTCCTTGATGTAGCGGATCAGCGCCAGGATGGAGAAGCCGTTGTACCATGCGACGGCGCCGAGCACGACGAGCACGAAGAGCAGCGACGTCAGATAGAAGGTGCCGATCAGGAAGGCGAGGTTGGCGATCGCACCGATGCCGTATTTGCCGACGGTGAAGGCCATGGCGCCGAAAGCGCCGATGGGAGCCGCCTTCATCAGGATGGCAACGAGGCGGAAGACCGGCGCGGTCAACGCCTGCAGGAAATCGACCACGGGGCGGCCACGCTCGCCGACCAACGCCAGCGCTATGCCGAACAGCACCGAGAAGAACAGCACCTGCAGGATGTCGCCTTCAGCAAACGCGCCGGTGATGGTGTCGGGGATGATGTTCATCAGGAAGCCGACGATCGAGGTGTCGTGCGCCTTCTCGGTGAAGGTCGCCACTTTCGAGGGGTCGAGGGTCGCGGGATTGATGTGCATGCCGGCGCCGGGTTGGATGACGTTGGACACGACGAGGCCGACGACGAGCGCCAATGTCGAGAAGACGAGGAAATAGATCATCGCCTTGCCGGCGACGCGGCCGACCTTGTGCAGATCGGAAACGCCGGCGATGCCGGTCGCCACCGTGAGGAAGATCACCGGCGCGATGACCATCTTGACCAGCTTGATGAAGGCATCGCCAAGCGGCTTCAGCGAGGCACCCAGATCGGGATAGAAATGGCCAAGCAGGATGCCGGCGGCGATCGCCGCCAGGACCTGCACATAGAGATGCCGGTAAAAGGGGATTTTGCCGCGTGGTTCGGCGGCAGCGATTGCTGTCTGCATGATGTCCTCCGTTCGGCCCCCGATCGAGACGCTCGACCTCCCTGGGGGCTGTTGACCTCCACAGCCTCGCGGCTGCTGCGGATGCGTTTGCAATGCGCATGCCAGATGACGCCCAAAGCCTCTGAATATTGATCTTGTTGGCTTTTTTCGAACCAATGACGGCATCTTCGAGGGCATCCGTGCGGTTATCCGCATAGGTCGAATTGCGCCTTGTGCGAAAACATGCACAGATGCGGCATGCTGCAACGCCCTGCCGCTGCCCTCGCCCCGACGCCCGAACTGCTTGCCGGGCGGGCGCGGCGCGCCTGGCTGCTGTTTACGGCGGCGGTGCTGGCGATCATCGCGGCAGCGCTTTACGGCGCAGGTCTTTATGGCCGCTCAACCGAGATCGAGGCTTTGGCCACGCAAGGACGCACCGACGCCAACCTCAAGGTCGCGCTGCTGCGCGCGGTGCTGGAAAACCCGCGCGCCCTGCCGCTCCTCCTGTCGGAGGACCAGCAAGTGCATGACGCGCTGAGCGAGCGCAGCCCTGCGTCGATCGACGTCTTGAACCGCAAGCTCGAAGGGCTGGTGTCGGGAACCAAGGCCTCGGTGCTCTATGTCACCGGCACGGACGGCCTGGCGATCGCGTCCAGCAACTGGCGCGAGCCGGTGAGTTTCGTCGGCAACGACTATGGTTTCCGCGCCTATTTCTCGGGCGCGATGGAAACCGGCACGGCCGAGTATTTCGCGCTCGGCAATGTCAGCAAGCGCCCGGGCCTTTACATCTCGCGTCGCGTCGACGGCGCTTCGGGGCCGCTCGGCGTCGTCGTGGTCAAGATGGAGTTCGACCAGCTCGAGTCCGACTGGCGCGAGGCGAACCGGCCGGCCTATGTCAGCGATGCGCATGGCGTGGTGCTGATCACGAGCGTGCCCTCCTGGCGGTTCCTGACGACGGAGCCGCTTGGCCGGCCGGTGCTTGCCGATATCCGCGCCAATCAGCAATTCGGCGATGCGCCGCTGGTGCCCTTGCCGATCACGAAACCGCAACCGCTGAGCTCCGGCGTCGCGCTTGTCCATGCGATCACGCCAGGGGGCAGCGACGCCGAGTATCTGCGGCTGTCGACCGCGGTGCCGTCGACGCCCTGGCGGCTCGACTATCTCGTTCCGGCCGAAGCACCGGTCGCGGCGGCGCAGCGCGAAATGYGGCTCTTGGCGCTCGGTGTCCTCGTGCCGCTCATCGCCTTTGCCGCCTATCTGTTGTGGCGCCGGCAATCCGGGCAGATGCGGATCGCCGCCGAACAGGCAGCACGCGCCGAGCTGGAACGCCGCGTCGTCGAGCGCACGCAGGATCTGAGCCTGGCGCGCGACAGGCTGCAGGCCGAGATCGCCGACCACCGCAGCACCGAGGCGAAGCTGCAGGTGATGCAGCAAGAGTTGGTGCAGGCCAACCGGCTTGCCACCCTTGGCCAGGTCGCCGCCGGCGTAGCGCATGAGATCAACCAACCGGTGGCGACGATCCGCGCCTATGCCGACAACGCGCGCGTCTTCCTCGAGCGCAAGCAGAGCGCCTCGGCCGAAGAGAACCTTGACGCCATCGCCGCGCTGACCGAGCGTATCGGCTCGATCACCGATGAACTGAAAGCTTTCGCCCGCAAGGGCCGCACCGCGGCCGAGCCCATTGAATTGCGCGGCGTGATCGAAGGCGCCGTGGTGCTGCTCAGGAGCCGCTTCGCCGGCCGGCTGGACGCGCTGGCGATCACTCTGCCGCCGCCGACGCTGAAGGTGATGGGAAACCGGTTGAGGCTGGAGCAGGTGCTGATCAACCTGTTCCAGAACGCGCTGGAGGCGCTCGATGGCCGCGATGATGCGAGGGTCGAAGTCTCCGCCGCCGAAACCGCCGAGGACGTGGCGTTGGTCGTCTCCGACAACGGGCCGGGCATCCCGCCGGCGATCCTGAAATCGCTGTTCACGCCGTTCAATACCTCCAAGGAAAAGGGCCTCGGGCTCGGCCTCGTCATCGCCAAGGACATCGTCGCCGACTATGGCGGGCGCATCGAGGTTTCGAGCAGCAGCCAGGGCACACGCTTCACCATCCATCTGTCGAAAGCCGGCGCAGCATGACGAAGCACGATCCGGCACCGGTGATCCTGATCGATGACGACAGCGACCTGCTCAAGGCGACAAGGCAGACGCTGGAGCTGGCCGGCTTTGCGGTGTCGGCTTACGCGGTGCCCAGCGAGGCTCTGGCGGCGCTCGACAGGAATTTCGCCGGCGTGGTTGTCTCGGACATCCGCATGCCGGAGGTCGACGGGTTGCAGCTCTTCGACCGTGTGCTGCGGCTGGATCCCGATATCCCCGTCATCCTGGTTACCGGCCATGGCGACATCGCGATGGCGGTCAAGGCGATCAAGGACGGCGCCTACGACTTCATCACCAAACCTTTCGCCGCCGACCGGCTGGCGCAGAGCGTTGCCCGCGCCGCGGAGAAACGCCGTCTGGTGATGGAAAACCGCGCCTTGCGCGAAGCGGCCGAGCAAGCACAGGAGGGATTGCCGCTGATCGGCCAGACGCCCGCCATGGAGCGGCTGCGCCGGACGCTGCGGCAGATCGCCGACACCGATGTCGACGTGCTGGTGACCGGCGAGACCGGCTCCGGCAAGGAGGTGGTGGCTGGCCTGCTGCACCGTTGGAGCCGCCGCGCCAAGGGCAATTTCGTCGCGCTGAATTGCGGCACGCTGCCGGAGACGGTCATCGAAAGCGAGCTGTTCGGACACGAGGCCGGCGCCTTCACCGGCGCGCAGAAGAAGCGCGTCGGCCGCATCGAGCATTCGAGCGGCGGCACGCTGTTCCTCGACGAGATCGAGAGCATGCCGGCCGCGACGCAGGTGCAGATGCTGCGCGTGCTCGAAATGCGCGAGGTAACGCCGCTCGGCACCAACGAAGTGCGCCCGGTCGACCTGCGCGTCGTCGCCGCCGCCAAGGTCGATCTCGGCGATCCCAGCCAGCGCGGCGCTTTTCGCGAGGACCTCTATTACCGGCTCAATGTGGTGACGCTTTCCATTCCGCCGCTTCGCGAAAGGCGGGACGACGTGCCGCTGTTGTTCGGCTACTTCGCCGAGCGCGCCGCCGACCGCTTCCGGCGCACCGTGCCGGCGATCTCCACCGCGACCCAGCGTCATCTGAAGGACCATGACTGGCCGGGCAATGTGCGCGAACTCGCCCATTTCGCCGAACGTTTCGTGCTTGGGCTCGATCATGTCGGTGAAACGCCTTCCCCGGCGGCAACGCAGAGCGACACCGCGATGCCGTTGCCTGAACGGCTCGATCGCTACGAGGCCGAGATCATCCGCGAGACACTTGGTCGCAACGACGGCGACGTCCGCCGCACCATCGAGGCGCTCGGCATTCCGCGCAAGACCTTCTACGACAAGCTGCAGCGGCACGGCATCGTGCGCAGTGATTTTTCCAGGTAGATCAAGGCCAGAGCTGGAGCATGACGTCGTCCGAAAACCGCTTCACCTTTTTCGGCATCATGCCCTGGAACCGCAACGCTGCTACGCCGTTGAGATTGGCCGGGAAACCGTGGCACGAGGGCATCAGCCGAACGGCGAATGCATCGCCGTGGCGGCTTTGCCGGGTTGCGCTCGGCAGGCGTTGATGGTTTGTTGCCGCCCAGCGGAGAACGAATGATGCGCGAATCCCTCGGTCAAGACGAATACGGCTCGACCAGCCCTTTCGACCCGGACGACCTGCCCAATCTCAATGCGATGGGGCCGGCGATGGGCAGCGGCAATGATTTCGAGAAATATGCCGTCGCCGTCATCATCGTCTTCGGCGCGCTGATCATCGGCGGTCTGATGGCCGCCTCCATGTCCTTCGGCCATCGCAACGGCTTCCTGTTCGCGCTCGGCGGCGCCACGGCGGCCTGGATTTCGGGCAATGCGCTGCTGCTCGACCGGCCGCGTATCTATGCGCTGTTCGTCGCCATTGCCGCCGTCATGCTGATCGCCTCGACCATCACGCTGGTGACCTGAGAAAACAATCCAGCTGCTTCGAGATCGAACCAACCCAGAGCGCTTCGCGGAAACGGCGAACCGTTCTCCTTGTTTTACGCAATCCCGGGCGGAAGGCCACGGCGAGGTCGCCGAGCCCAAACGCTCACACTTTTCCTGGAATTACTCCAGGCATCAGACGGCCTCGGATGGAGCTACAGATGCTTCGGTCTCCCATTCGGCAACGTCGGCCTTGATCGGATGGTAGAGCATGGCTCGCTGCGTGAATGCGGTATCGTCTTCGTGAAAATAAGCCGTCATCGATGGGCGCCAGACGAATGTCCCCGGACTGAGAAGCACGTCCTTCGCCAGATTCAGATAGTTTCGCCTCCTTCGGCGCCAAGGCACGAACGGCCCGGTCCCGCCGATGTCCTCGATTCTCAGGCCATGGACACGCGCAATGGTCGGCACGAGGAATTCGTAGTGCCCACTCCATTCGCCTGTCGAAAGCGCCTCCTCGTAGGTGGCAATAAAGCGCCTCGAAACGCGCATGATGGGCATAAATGCCCTCGTGAACCGTGATTTCGGGCACGGTCCATTTGCAGAGTTCCAGAATGCCCAGCGCGGGTCGCGGCGACGCGTATTGAGCGTCGTCGTCAGCAAGTCCGCGCCGTTATTTGAAAACTGCCGGAAAAAATCGAGCCACCGGCCGGCAAAGTCGACGTCATATTCGAGAACCCAGACGAACTCCCGATTTGCAGACTTCGCCAAAGGGAAGAGGACGATGTCCATATGGCCCGACAAATTCCCGTTATTCACGGCTTGCCGCACGCGCACGGAGGTCCGGTCGATCTCGAATTCTCCTCGTCCGGCGATGAGATCGCCCAACGTCCACGGATTATAGGCGAACTGCCAGTCGATGATCTCCCGCGTTTCGCTGCGGAGACGGTCAAAATGAGCCTGTATTCGATCGTTCAGCACATGCGATATGAAGATTCCTGCCGGCCGGCCACCCGTCGATGGGCCGAGCCTTGGCCGCTGAAACGCTGCGAAGCGAAAGGGATTCATCGGCGGGCGATCCTGCGGAAAAGCCGCGTCCAGAGATACCGACATTTCAACAATTCGAACGCTCCCCGCTCCGTCTTCTCATAGAATTCAAGTTTGCTGGCCCGCTGCCCGCGGCTTCGTACAGGTCTACTTGCGAAGCATATTAAAGGGATATGGGGACGGGCATCCGCTCCTTCGCCTTGTAACGATTTTCCATTAATCTTCAAAGGCCTGAGCAATCGTGGCGCAGACGTGTCGTCCAGGTCGCATTCCCTGACCGGGCAGCGACAACACCGTCGCTGCGATCAGTCGGGTGGCGCCGGCCAAGGCGGCGACCACTGCCACATTAAATGACCTGACCATTCTAGGCCGTGAGCTAGTATCCCAGCGCCTCGCCGGCAGYCGCGCGGCTGTCCATGGCGCCGTTGTAGCGTGCGCCACCGCCCTTTTCGATTTCCGCCAGGCTTTTGCCGCCGACAAGGATGCCGGCGGCCCGACCCCAGGTCTCGTCGCTCAGGTCGAGGTGATAACCCATGCCGGCAAGCAGCTTCTCCGTGTCCGGGGACAGGCCGAACGGCTCGACATAGACCGTATCGGGCAGCCATTGATGATGGATGCGCGGCGCGTCGATTGCTTCCTGGATATCCATGCCGTGATCGATCACGTTGACGATCGCCTCCAGCGTGATGGTTATGATGCGCGAGCCGCCCGGGCTGCCTATGACCATGAACGGCTTGCCGTCCTTCGTCACGATCGTCGGGCTCATCGAGGATAAAGGCGTCTTCTTCGGCTGAATGGCGTTGGCCTCGCCCTGGACCAGCCCGTAGAGGTTGGGCACGCCGGGCTTCTGGGTGAAGTCGTCCATCTCGTTGTTGAGCAGGATGCCGGTGCCGTCGGCGACGACGCCGGCGCCGTAGGAGCCGTTCAGCGTGTAGGTGACCGCGACCGCGTTGCCGTCCTTGTCGATGATCGAATAGTGCGTGGTTTCCTTCGGCTCGCCGAAACCTTTCGGCATCAGATCCTTCGACACGCCGGCGCGGAAGGGATCGATCTTGTCGCGGATGTCCTTGGCGTAGTTCTTGTCGAGCAGCTTCGAGACCGGATTGTCGACGAAATCCGGGTCACCGAGCGCCGAATTGCGGTCGACATAGGCATGGCGAATGGCCTCGACCATGACATGGACTGTCTCGGCCGAGCCGGCGCCGAGATAGGACAGCGGATAGCCTTCCAGCACGTTGAGGATTTCGCAGATGATGACGCCGCCCGAGCTTGGCGGCGGAGAGGAGATGATCTCGTAGCCGCGGTAGTCGCAGGTCACCGGCTTTAGCTCACGCACCGCATATTGCTCGAAATCGGCCTTGGCGAGGATACCGCCCTTGGCGCCGCTCGCCTTGACGATGGCATCGGCAATGGCGCCCTTGTAGAAGGCGTCCGGCCCCTTTTGCGAGATCGCCGACAGCGAGGCGGCGAGGTCCGGCTGAACGAGCTTCTCGCCGATGCCATAAGGCTTGCCGTCGTTCTTCAGGAAGATGGCGGCCGCCGCCGGGTCCTTCGCCAGCCGGTCGGCGCTGTCGGCGAACGAAGCCGCGTCGCCCTGGGTGAGGATGAAACCGTCCTTGGCATAGGCGATCGCCGGCGCCACCAAATCCTGCCTCGAAAGCGTGCCGTATTTCTCGCGCGCCATCTCGAAGCCGGCCACCGAGCCCGGCACGCCGACGGCAAGATAGCCGTCGAGGCTGGCTCCCTTGATCGGCTTGCCGTCCTTGTCGAGATACATGGTCCTGGTGGCGGCGAGCGGCGCGCGCTCGCGGAAATCGATGAAGGTGGTGCGGCCGTCCTTCAGCCGGATGGTCATGAACCCTCCGCCGCCGATATTGCCCGCTTCGGGAAAGACCACGGCCAGCGCGTAGCCGACCGCGACAGCGGCATCGACGGCGTTGCCGCCTTTCTTCAGCACGTCGACACCGACTTCGGTCGCCAGATGCTGCTCCGTGACCACCATGCCGTGCTCGCCCTTGGCTGGAGCAGGCGACGCGGCGAAGACGGCGGATGATATGAACGCGAAGGTAAGCGAAAGGCTGAGGGCGATCAGCGACCGGCGGGTGAGATGCATGCGGGCTCTCCGGGCGTGGGGGAGCTTAGGAAAGACCGTTGAGGTGGGTGAGTCCAGCCGATAGTGACGGCTGGCGATCCTCACACCCCCCTCTGGCTCGCCGGCCATCTCCCCCGCAAGGGGGGAGATTGGATGTCGCCGTCGCTTTCGCCAACCGCCGACGTTGCAGGAACCGCACCGGCGGCGAAACTGCTGATCTCCCCCCTTGCGGGGGAGATGTCCGGCAGGACAGAGGGGGTGCTCAAGCGCCGCCCCTCGCCGCCGATCGATCTACACAATCCCGCCACCGCCGCCGGCGACCGCCGGCCGTTCCGCCGCCACCTTGGCCCGGTAACCCGCCTCGCGATAGGCGGCGACAGGATCGATGGCGCCGCCGGTCCTGAGCCGCGCCATGGCGAGGATCGGCTCGACATCGGTGCGGTAGGCCGTCTTCAGCGTCTGCGTCGCCATCAGCGCGTCATTGGCCTCCTGGAAGCCCTCAAGCGCCTTGCGGTCGACCAGCAGCGCCTGTGCATAGGCGCGCTGTACCTCGACCGCCGACAGCATCAGGCTTTCGATCGGATCGGTGACGTTGTGGCTTTGGTCAAGCATATGCGCGGGGTGGAAGCCCCCGGCGCCGGCGAGTTCGGCATCGACCAGTTCGTTGAAGACGAGGAACAGCCGGTAGGGGTCGATCGAACCGGCATCGAGATCGTCGTCACCATATTTGGAATCGTTGAAGTGGAAGCCGCCCAGCTTTTTGAACTGGATCAGCCGCGACACGATCATCTCGATGTTGACGTTGGGCGCGTGGTGGCCGAGGTCGACCAGGCAGAAGGCTTTATCGCCGAGCTCCTTCGCGATGATGTAGTTGGTGCCCCAGTCCTGCACGACCGTCGAATAGAAGGCCGGCTCATACATCTTGTGCTCGGTGAACAGCCGCCAGTCGTCCGGCAGGCCGGCATAAATCTCGCGCATGGCGTCGAGATAGCGCTCGAAGGCTTTCGCAAAATTGACCTGGCCGGGGAAGTTCGAACCGTCGCCGATCCAGACCGTCAGCGCCTTGGAGCCCAGCGTCCTGCCGATCTCGATGCATTCGAGATTGTGCTCGACCGCCTGCCGGCGCGTGCCGGCATCGGCATGCGACAAAGAGCCGAATTTGTAGGAGAGCCTCTGGTCCTTGGCATCGGAGAAGGTGTTGGAATTCATGGCGTCGAAGCCGAGGCCGAAACGCGAGGCCGCCTGCTTCAGCCGGTTCGGATCGGCCTTGTCCCACGGGATGTGCAGCGAGACGGTCGGCGTCGCCTGCGTCAGTTGGGCAATGACGGCGCAGTCCTCGATCTTGTCGAAGATGTCGCGCGGCTCGCCGGAGCCGGGAAAACGGGCGAAGCGCGTGCCGCCGGTGCCGACGCCCCAGGACGGGATCGCCACGCCGAATTTCTCGACCTTGTCGCGGATGGCGTCGATGGCGATGCCGCGGCGGTCGAGACGCTCGCCGAGGGAAGCGTAGTCGCGGTCGAGGTTGGCTTTGCGCGCGGCGTTGTGGCTGGCGACGAGGTCGGTGCGGATAATCGTTTCGGACACTGCGGTTCCTCCCAGGAATACGTTCGGCAGGCGCTGCCCCTCATCCGCCTGCGGCACCTTCTCCCCGTTGAACGGGGAGAAGGGAAGTGCGCTTAGCGCGTAAAGCTTTGTGCGTTGCCGGCGTCCACATTGACGATGTTGCCGGTCGATTTGGCCGACATGTCGGAGGCGAAGAAGTAGATCGCTTCGGCAATGTCTTCCGGGAAGACCGAGCGTTTCAGCATCGAGCGCGAGCGGTAATGCTCCTCGAGATCGTCGGTCGACATCTTGTAGGCGGCGGCGCGTTGCTCCTTCCATTCGCCGGTCCAGATCTTGGAGCCGCGCAGCACGGCGTCCGGATTGACGACGTTGACCCTGATCTGCGCTTCCGCGCCCTCCAGCGCCAGGCAGCGGGCGAGATGGATCTCGGCCGCCTTGGCGGTGCAATAGGCAGACGCGTTCGGCGACGCGGCGAGCCCGTTCTTGGAGGCGACGAAGACGACGTTGCCGCCGATCTTCTGGACGCGGAACAGCCGGAAAGCCTCGCGGGAGACGAGGAAATAGCCGGTGGACAGGATGTCCATGTTCTTGTTCCACAAGGCCAGTGTCGTTTCCTCGATCGGCGCCGAGGAGGCGAGGCCGGCATTGGAGACCAGGATGTCGATGCCGCCGAACTCGACCGCCGTCTCGGCGAAACCGGAAAGCACCTGCTCTTCCGAGGTGACATCGATCCGCACCGGGCGGACGAAGTCCTTGCCGAACGCCTTCGACAGCTCGTCATTGGCGCTGGCCAAAGCCGCCTCGTCGATATCGGCGAGCACCACGCAGGCGCCTTCGCGCAGCAGCCGGTTGGCGGTGGCGCGGCCGATGCCGCCGGCGCCGCCGGTGACCAAGGCGATCTGGCCGGCCAGCGCCTTCGGCTTGGGCAGGCGCTGGAGCTTGGCTTCCTCGAGCTGCCAATATTCGATGTCGAAGGCTTCCTGAGCCGGCAGGCCGACATAGGACGAGACCGTCGAGGCGCCCCGCATGACGTTGATGGCGTTGACATAGAACTCGCCGGAGATGCGCGCGGTCGCCTTGTCGCCGGCGAAAGTGAACATGCCGACGCCGGGCATCAGGTAGACCACGGCATTGGGATCGCGGATGGCGGGCGAATCCGCATGCTTGCATGCGTCGTAGTAGGCCTGATAGCCGACGCGGTATTCGGCGATGTCATCCGCCAGGCGGGCGATGACGGCGTCGACATCCGGCTTTGCCGGGTCGAACTCGATGACCAGCGGCCGGATCTTGGTGCGCAGGAAATGGTCGGGGCAAGACGTGCCCAGCGCCGCCAGCGGCCGCAAATCCTTCGAATTGACGAACTCCAGCACCGCCGGCTGGTCGTCGAAATGGCCGAGCTTGTGGCTTTTCTCGGAGATCAGGCCGCGGATGCGCGGCATCAGCTTGGCGGCGATGGCGCGGCGCGCGGAAGCGTCCAGCGACTTCACCGCCTCGCCGCCGAAGATCGCCTTGCCCTGCGACTTGCGCTCGAACCAGTCGATCGCCTGGTTGATCACCGAGATCGTCGTTTCGTAGCATTCCTTTGGCGTGTCGCCCCAGGTGAACAGGCCGTGGCTTTCGAGCACGACGCCCTTGGCCTCGGGATTCTCGAGGCAGAATTTCTCCAGCCACAGGCCGAGCTCGAAGCCCGGCCGCTTCCAGGGCAGCCAGCCGATGGCGTCGCCGAAGATCTCCCTGGTGATCGCCTTGGAATCCTTGGCTGCGGCGACCGCGATGATGGCGTCGGGATGCATGTGGTCGACGCAGGCCTTGGGCACGAAAGCGTGCAGGGGCGTGTCGATCGAGGCCGCGCGCGGATTGAGGTTGAAGGTGCAGTGGGGCAGATAGCCCACCATCTCATCCTCATGCTCGACGCCGCGATAAAGAGCTTTGATGGCGCGCAGCTTGTCCATGTAGAGGGTGGCGAAACCGTCGAGCTTGATCGAGGCGCTGTCGCCGCCCGAACCCTTGACCCATAGTACCTCGACATCCTCGCCGGTCAGCGGGTCCTTCTGCCAGACCTTGGACGAGGTGTTGCCGCCGCCATAATTGGTGACGCGCTTGTCGGAACCCAACGTGTTCGAGCGATAGACCAGAAGCTCGGGACCGCTCATCCCTTCGGCTTTTGCATCGTCCCAAAGATTGGCGAGGCGCGAGCCGGAGCGCTTGTCGAGCATAGGTATCCTCCCTTGGAGCGCGAACGCCGCGCTCCTCTTTCTCGCGGCGAATGTCTACGCAAGCGCCCTGCTTGTCAATCATAAACGATCAAGATCGATCATATTGCACTGCACAATGAAATTATATGATCGGAAATGATTGACACTGCGCGTTTTCTAGTGCCTGATGCTCGAGCTGGGAGGAACCATGCACGAAAAAGAACGCCACAGGATCATTCTGTCCGCCGTCCAGGAAAAGCCTGTCGTGACGGTGCAGGAAATGGTCGAGCTGACGGACTCCTCCGAGGCGACGATCCGGCGCGACATCGCGGCGCTCCACGTGCAAAAGCGCCTGCGCCGGGTGCGCGGCGGCGCCGAGGCGATCTCGCCGCCGCAATTCATCGGCCTCGCCGGCCGGCCCTTCTCCGTCAACGAAACGTTGAACGCCGCGCAGAAGCGCGCGATCGCGCGGGAAGCGGTGAACCTTTGCACGGACGGCGAGCCGATCATCATCAATGGCGGCACCACCACCTTCCAGATGGTGCATTTCCTGACCGGACGCCGCATGCCGATCTTCACCAATTCCTTCCCGATCGCCGAGCATCTGCTCAAGCATTCGAAGAACACGGTGATGCTGTCGGGCGGCACGATCTACCGCGAGCAGAACATCATCCTGTCGCCCTTCGACAATGACGTGACGCGCAACTTCTATGCGCGGCGCATGTTCATGGGCGCGCAGGGGCTTGGGCCGCTCGGCCTGATGGAAGGCGATCCGCTGCTGATCCAGGCCGAGCAGAAACTGATCGACCAGGCCGACGAACTGGTGGTGCTGGTCGATTCCTCGAAATTCCGCATGCGCTCCAGCCTGATCCTGTGCGGGCTGTCGCGCATCGCGACCGTGATCACCGACGACGGCATCGAGGATCGCGAAGCCAAGATGCTGGAAACGGCGGGCGTGGCGCTGATCGTCGCCCGCGGACAGTCAAGCGACAAGGAAGAATCTTCACTGCAGGCCTGAGGGAAACTCGCGCCCGCAGCGGCGATGGAATGCAACGCTCAAGGGAGGATATTCGATGAGCTTTTTGAAGAAACTGCTGGTTACGGCGGCCTTTTCCGCCGCCATGTTCGTGAATGCCGCCTACGCCGAGAACGTCAAGATCGCGCTGGTCGTGAAGTCGCTCGGCAACGGCTTCTTCGACGCCGCCAACAAGGGCGCCGAGGAAGCGGCCAAGGAATTGGGCGATGTCGACGTCATCTACACCGGTCCGACCAAGGCGACCGCCGAAGCGCAGATTGAGGTGATCAATTCGCTGATCGCGCAGAAGGTCAATGCCATCGCCGTCTCGGCCAATGACGCCGACGCGCTGGTGCCGGTGCTGAAGAAGGCGATGGATCGCGGCATCACTGTGATCTCGTGGGACTCGGGCGTCGCCAAGGAAGGCCGCCAGCTCCACCTCAACCCGTCCGACACCGGCCTGATCGGCGAGACCATCATCAAGCTCGCCGCCGACTACCTGCCGGAGGGCGGCGACGTCGCGATCCTGTCGGCCTCCTCGACCGCGACCAACCAGAACGCCTGGATCGAGGCGGCCAAGAAGGTGCTGCCAGAGAAGTTCCCGAAGATCAACCTGGTCGCCACCGTCTATGGCGATGACGACTCGGCCAAGAGCACCGACGAAGCCAAGGGCCTCTTGAAGTCCTATCCGAACCTCAAGGCGATCATCGCGCCGACCACCGTCGGCGTCGTCGCCGCCGCGCAGGTCGTCACCGACGAGAACCTGATCGGCAAGGTCAATGTCACCGGCCTGGCGCTGCCGTCGGAGTTCAAGAAGTTCATCRACAACGGCGCTTCGCAGGCGGTTGCGCTGTGGAACCCGATCGACCTCGGCTATTCGGCGATCTACCTTGCCCATGACCTGGCCGTGAAGAAGGAAGAGGCCAAGCCCGGCGCGACGCTGTCGATCGGCCGCGTCGGCAAGGTGACGCTCGACGACACCAATTCCGCCGCGATGGCTCCGCCCTTCCAGTTCGACAAGACCAACATCGAGAAGTTCTCCAAGATCTACTGATCCTGGACTGACGGCGCTGCCCCCTCATCCGGCCGCTTCGCGGCCACCTTCTCCCCGGCGGGGAGAAGAGCCAGGCGCCAAGCTCGCAAGCCTCCTCTCCCCTCGGGGAGAGGTCGACCGAGCGAAGCGGAGGTCGGGTGAGGGGGAGTCAACACTGAATATAGACGGGCTTGATACGATTATGGATACGACGGCCCATCACGGCAAAGTAGAGGCACGGCCCCCGGCTTCGGCGCCCCGCCTGACGCTCTCCGGCATCTCGAAAAGTTTCCCCGGCGTGCGCGCCCTGCACAATGTCAGCCTGTCGCTCTACCCGGGACAGGTAACCGCGCTGATCGGCGAGAACGGCGCCGGCAAGTCGACGCTGGTCAAGATCATGACCGGCATCTATCAGCCCGACTCCGGCGAAATCGGCATCGACGGCCAGGCCACGACGCTGCCCAGCGCGCATGCCGCCTTCGGCCACGGCATCACCGCCATCCATCAGGAAACCGTGCTGTTCGACGACCTGTCGGTCGCCGAAAACATCTTCCTTGGCCATGCGCCGCGCACCCGCTTCGGCACCGTCGACTGGCGCACCATGCGCAAGAATGCCCGCGAGGTGCTGGAGACGATGCGCGCGGGCCATATCGACGCCGACGCAAGGCTGAAGGACCTCGGCATCGCCAACAAGCATCTGGTCGCCGTCGCCCGCGCCATGTCGATCGATGCCCGCATCGTCATCATGGACGAGCCGACGGCCGCTCTTTCGATGAAGGAGATCGAGGAGCTTTTCCTGCTGATCGAGTTCCTGAAGAGCGAAGGCAAGGCGGTGCTCTTCATCAGCCACAAGTTCGACGAGATCTACCGCATCGCCGACCGCTACACCGTCTTCCGGGACGGCGAGATGGTCGGTGAAGGCCTGCTCAAGGACACCGGCCAGAACGAGATCGTGCGCATGATGGTGGGCCGCAACGTCGATCACATCTTCCCGCAGCGCGAGCCGAAGATCGGCGCGCCGGTGCTCTCCGTCTCCGGCCTGTCGCACCCGACCGAGTTCGACGACATCGGCTTCGAATTGCGCAAGGGCGAGATCCTCGGCTTCTACGGGCTGGTCGGCGCCGGGCGCAGCGAGGTGATGCAGGCGATCGCCGGCATCACCCGCACGAGCCGGGGCGCGATTTCGCTGGACGGCCAGACGATCGCGCCGAAATCGGCGGCGGAGTCGATCGAGGCCGGCATCGTCTATGTGCCGGAAGAACGCGGCAAGCAGGGCGTTGTGATCGGCCTGCCGATCTTCCAGAACGTGTCGCTGCCGTCGCTCAAGCGCACCTCGAAATCAGGCGTGCTGAGGCTTGCGGAAGAGTTCTCGCTCGCCCGCTCCTACACCGAACGGCTCGATCTGCGCGCCTCATCGCTCAGCCAGGATGTCGGCACGCTTTCCGGCGGCAACCAGCAGAAGGTGGTCATCGCCAAATGGCTGGCCACAGCGCCCAAGGTGATCATCCTCGACGAGCCGACCAAGGGCATCGACATCGGCTCCAAGGCCGCCGTGCACGGCTTCATGGCAGAACTGGTCGCGCAAGGGCTTTCGGTGATCATGGTCTCGTCGGAGCTGCCCGAAATCCTCGGCATGTCGGACAGAGTCGTGGTCATGCGCGAAGGCCGTATCGCGGCCACCTACGACAACAAGGGCCTGGATGCCGAGACGCTGGTTCGGACGGCAGCGGGGATCGCGGCATGAAGAATTTCCTCAAATATCGCGAGATCTGGCTGCTTGCCGGCATCGTCGTGCTGATCGGCCTGATCTCGACGCGCTTCCCCGGCTTCGCCGACCCCGCCAATCTGCGCCAGGTGTTCAACGACACCTCGATCCTGATGATCCTGGCGCTTGGGCAGATGGTGGTGATCCTGACGCGCTCGATCGACCTCTCGATGGCGTCCAACCTCTGCTTCACCGGCATGGTGGTGGCGATGCTGAACGCCGCGCATCCGGCAATCCCGATCCCGGTGCTGATCGTCATCGCATTGCTCGTCGGGTTGATGCTCGGCGCGATCAACGGTTTCCTGGTGTGGCGGCTGAACATCCCTTCGATCGTGGTGACGCTGGGCACGCTGACCATCTATCGCGGCGCTACCTTCGTCGTCTCCGGCGGCGCCTGGGTCAATGCCGACCAGATGAGCCCCGCCTTCATCAACTTCCAGCGCGCCGCCTTTCTCGGCCTGCCGGTGCTGTCGTGGATCGCCATCATCGTGATCGCGCTGTTCTTCCTGGTGATGACGCGGACCGCGATCGGCCGCTCGATCTACGCCATCGGCGTCAACCCGACCGCATCGGTCTATGCCGGCATCGATGTCGGCCGGACAAAATTCATCGTCTTCTGTATCTCCGGCATGATCGGCGGGCTCGCCGGCTATCTCTGGATCTCGCGCTATGTGATCGCCTCGGTCGAGGTCGCCAACGGCTATGAGCTCAACATCATCGCCGCCTGCGTCATCGGCGGCATCTCCATCGCCGGCGGCATTGGCTCGGTCGGCGGCGCGGTGCTGGGCGCGCTGTTCCTCGGCATCATCTCCAACGCGCTGCCGGTCATCAACATCTCGCCCTTCTGGCAGATGGCGATCTCGGGCAGCGCCATCATCCTGGCCGTGGTGCTCAACGCGCGCGGCGAGCGCCGGCAGGGCCGCATCATCCTCAGAAAGGCGGAAGCGGCATGACCGACACCCCTGCCCCGCGCCACATTCCCGACCGGCTCGACAAGCCGCTGTCCTCGGCGATCTTCTCCTGGGAGGCGCTGCTGGTCGTCATCGCGGTGGCCATCTTCGCCGTGAACAGTTTTGCTTCGCCCTATTTCCTCGACCCGTGGTCGCTGTCGGACCTGACCTTCAACTTCACGGAAAAAGGGCTGATCGCGCTTGCCATGGCGCTGCTGATCATCTCCGGCGAGATCGACCTCTCCGTCGCCGCGATCGTGGCTTTGGCCTCGACCATGATGGGCATGGCCGTGCAGGCCGGCGCCGGAACGCCGGTGCTGGTTCTGATCGGCATTGCCGTCGGCCTCGCCTGCGGCGCCTTCAACGGGCTGCTCGTCACGCGGCTCGGCCTGCCGTCCATCGTCGTCACCATCGGCACGATGAGCCTGTTCCGCGGCATCGCCTTCATCATCCTGGGCGACCAGGCCTACAAGGGCTATCCGGAAAGCTTCGCCTTCTTCGGCCAGGGCTATGTCTGGTGGGTCTTCTCGTTCGAGCTGGCGCTATTCCTCGTCGCGGCTTTGATCTACTGGTTCGTGCTGCACCGTACGAGCTTCGGCCGCCGGGTCTTTGCCATCGGCAACAATCCCGTCGCCTGCCAGTTCTCCGGGGTGCGCGTCGACCGCATCAAATTCATCCTGTTCTGCCTGACCGGGCTGATGTCGGGCATCGCCTCGGTGCTGATCACCTCGCGGCTCGGCTCGACCAGGCCATCGATCGCGCAGGGCTACGAGCTCGAAGCCATCACCATGGTGGTGCTGGGCGGCGTCTCGATCCTTGGCGGTGCCGGGAGCATCCTGGGCGTCGTGCTCGCCGCCTTCATCATGGGGTTGGTGACGTTCGGGCTCGGCCTGCTCAACGTGCCCGGCATCGTCATGTCGATCTTCATCGGCCTGTTGCTGATCATCGTCATCGCGCTGCCGATCGTCTGGCGGCGGCTGCGCGAAGGACGCTTCGCCTGATGGAAAAATACGCCTTTAAGATGAAGCTCAATCCCGGCATGAAGGCCGAATACAAGCGCCGCCATGACGAGATCTGGCCTGAGCTGGTTGCGCTTCTGAAGCAGGCCGGCGTCTCCGATTATTCGATCCATCTCGACGAAGAGACCAACATCCTGTTCGGCGTGCTGTGGCGACGTGACGATCACGGCATGGCCGACCTGCCGAAGCATCCCGTGATGCAGCGCTGGTGGGCGCATATGGCCGACCTCATGGAGACCAGGCCCGACAACGAGCCGGTGGCCGTGCCGCTGGAAACAGTGTTCCATATGGCATGATCGTCGCCGTCATCGATATCGGCAAAACCAACGCCAAGGTGGCGCTGGTCGATCTCACGACGCTGAGCGAGATCGCGCTGCGTCGTATCGCCAACGCGCCAGTGCGGCAGGCGCCCTACCCGCATCACAATGTCGAGGCGCTGTGGACCTTCATCCTGAATAGCCTCGCCGATCTCAACCGCGAACGACGGATCGATGCGATCTCGATCACCACGCATGGCGCGACCGGGGCGCTGATCGACGCCTCCGGGGAACTGGTGCTCCCGGTGCTCGACTATGAATTCGACGGCCCCGACGGGCTGACCTTGGAGTATGACGCGGTCCGTCCGCCCTTCGCCGAAACCGGCACGCCACGGCTGCCCATCGGCCTCAATCTCGGTGCGCAGTTCTTCTGGCTGCAGAAGCGGTTCCCGGCGGACTTCGCCAGGACCGCCGCGATGCTGATGTACCCGCAATATTGGGCGCTGCGGCTGACCGGCATCGCCTCCAACGAGGTGACATCGCTCGGCTGTCACACCGATCTGTGGAATCCCTGGGCGTCCGACTATTCCTCGCTGGTCGACAGGATGGGCTGGTGTCCGCTGATGGCCCCGGTGCGGCCGGCAAAAGACCAGCTCGGACCGATCCTGTCCGCGCTCGCCGCGCAGACCGGGCTCGACCCGCAAACGCCCGTGTTCTGCGGCCTGCACGATTCCAACGCTTCGCTGCTGCCGCACCTGCTGTCCGACGCAGCGCCCTTCTGCGTCGTCTCGACCGGCACATGGGTGGTGTCGATGGCAGTGGGCGGCCGGAAGGTGGAGCTCGATGCGGCACGCGACACGCTGGTCAATGTCAATGCGCTCGGCGATCCGGTGCCGTCGGCGCGCTTCATGGGCGGACGCGAGTTTTCGCTGCTGACCGAGGGGCAGCCGCAGGAATGGAGCGAAGCCGATGTCGCCGCTGTCCTGGCGCGCCAGGTCTTGCTGCTGCCTTCCACCCAACAGGGCTCCGGGCCATTCCCGCATCGCGACGCCCAATGGGTCAATGCCGATGATTTGAGCCCAGGCCAGCGCTTCGCCGCCATCTCGTTCTATCTGGCGCTGATGGCCGCGACCTGCCTGGAACTGATCGGCGGCGATGGGCCAACAACGGTCGAGGGACCTTTCGCGCGCAACCCGCTTTTCATCCGCATGCTGGCGGCGGCGACGGGACGAGCGGTCGTTGCGTCGGAGACCTCGACAGGGACTAGCATCGGCGCCGCGCTGCTGGCGTCGGATGGCGCGCCAGCGATGAGCAAGGGCGAGCGGACCGAGCCGCCGGCCGATCCGGCCTGGCAAGCCTACAGGCAAGCGTGGCTGAAGAACGCCACCGCGTAAGCCAGCCGGCTCAGCGTGTCGTCCCGTACAGCAATCCTTTGGGATCGATCTGCGGCTTGCGGCCGGCGACGATGTCGGCCAGGAACTGCCCCGAGCCGCAGGCCATGGTCCAGCCGAGATGGCCGTGGCCGGTATCGAGATAGAGATTGCGGTATTTCGCCTGGCCGAAGACCGGCACCGAACTCGGCATCATCGGCCGCAGACCTGCCCAGAGCACGGCCTTCTTCTCGTCGAAGGCGCCCGGGAAAAGATCCTTGCCGGTTTCCAGGATGGTCCTGAAATCGCCGGGCTTGAAGCTGCGGTCGAAGCCGGTGAATTCGGCGGTCGAGGACATCCGCAGGCGATTGCCGAGCCTTGAATAGCCGATCAGCCGGTCCTCGTCGGCGCCGCCCATAGTCGGCCCCTTGCTCTCGTCCTCGAGGGGGATCGTCGCCGTGTAGCCCTTGACCGGATAGACCGGCAGGTCGACGCCGTAGCGGCGGCCGAGCAGGCCGCTTTCCGGCCCCATGGAGATGACGACGGCATCGCCTGTGACCGGGCCGGCCGAAGTCACCACCGCGCGCACCCGGTCGCCTTCGATGTCGAGGCCCTCGACCGTCGTGCCGAACAGGAATTTGACACCGAGCTTCTCGGCGGCATAGGCGGCGAGCCTGTCGGTGAATTGCCTGGAATCGCCGGTCTGGTCGATCGGCGAATAGATGCCGCCGGCGATCTTTTCCTTCACGCCGGCAAGGCCTGGCTCCAGCTCGACCAGGCGGTCGCGGCCGACGATCTCGATCGGCAGGCCGTGCTCGCCGAGATAGCGGTAATTGTCGGTGCCGGTGTCGAGGCTCTTTTGCGACCGGAAGAAGTAGAGAATGCCCTTCTTGCGCTCGTCGTAATGGATGCCGGTCTCCTCCGACAATTGATTGATGCATGCGCGCGAATGCAGCGCGAGCCTCAGCTTGATGTCGGTGTTGGCGCGCAGCCGCCTCACCGTGCATTCGCGCAGGAAGCGCAGGCTCCAGGCATAGAAATAGGGATCGAGGCGCAGCCTCACCTTGATGCCGAGGTCATGGTTCCAAAGCGCGCGCAGAAAAGTCTTCAGCGCGGCGGGCGAAGCCCAGGCGGTGGCGTCGCCAGGCGACACCAGGCCGGCATTCGACTGGCTGGTGCCGCGCGCCGCCGCTTCATGGCGCTCGATCACCGTCACCTCGTGACCGTCCCTTGCCAGATAATAGGCGGCCGCCGTGCCAACCACGCCGGCCCCGAGAACCAGGATTTTCATGCCGTCCCTCAAGCGTCGTCACGGCACTCCTTGGCGCGCCGCTGCATGAGGCCTCAATACCGCGTCTAGACGCGCCGCACGAGCCCTTGGCCCAACAGCTGGACTTTTTGTCTTGACGCAATTCCGGACGGAAAACCGCTGCGCACTTTTCCTGGAATTGCTCAGTTTCGAACAGAATTCTTCGTCGTCAGAATCCGTTCCCAGGCCAGCGCGTCGTTGACGATCAGGTCGAGATCGTCGCGTTGCGGCGTCCAGCCTAACTCCTTGCGGGCAAGTTCGGAATTGGCGACCACGGCGGCGGCGTCGCCCGGGCGGCGGTCGCCCATGCGCACGTCGAAGTCATGGCCAAAGGCGCGGCGCACGCTGTCGATCACCTCGAGCACCGAATAGCCATGGCTGTAGCCGCAATTGGCGACGAGGCTCTTCCCCCCGGCGCGCAGCCGTTGAAGCGCCAGCCGGTGCGCGGCGGCGAGATCGCTGACATGGATATAATCGCGCATGCAGGTGCCGTCCGGCGTCGGATAGTCGGTGCCGAAGACCTGCATGAAGGGGCGCTTGCCGAGCGCGGTCTCGCAGGCGACCTTGATCAGATGCGTGGCGCCGGGCGTCGACTGTCCGGTGCGGCCCTTCGGATCGGCGCCGGCGACATTGAAATAGCGCAGCGCCGTATAGCGGATGTCGTGCGCCAGGGCCGCGTCGCGCAGCATCCATTCGCTCATCAGCTTGGAGAGGCCGTAAGGCGATTCCGGCGCAAGGCGGGCATCCTCGCGCACCGGCTCCAGCCCGGCGCCGCCATAGACGGCAGCGGTGGAGGAGAAGATGAAATGCGGCACGCCTTCGCGCACGGCGGTTTCGATCAGCGTGCGCGTCTTGCAGGTGTTGTTCTCGTAATAGCCGAGCGGATCGGCGACCGATTCCGGCACCACGATCGAGCCGGCGAAGTGGATTATGGCGTCGACCTTATTCTCGCGGATGATCCGGCCGACCAGGTCGCGGTCGGCGACGTCGCCGACGACGAGCTTCGCTTCCGGGGCCACCGCCCATTCGAAGCCGGTGGAGAGCCGGTCGAGCACCACGACGCTCTCGCCGGCGTCCAGCAGCTCCCAGACCATGTGGCTGCCGATATAACCGGCACCGCCTGTCACCAAAACCGTCATCATCTACCTCGCTGATCAAGATTTATCGGAAACTGTCTCAACAGCCACCGCACTGGAAACCCCGCCGCAAGCCCGCTAAACCTCATGTCGTTCACCCAAAGTCGCGGTGCACTTTTGGGCGATATGCATAGGCCTCCCTATAATGTTAAGTCCGTAACAGTTCCTCCCGTCCGAGGCATCGTACTGAAACAAAACTGCTTCAAACAGCCGGAATAGGCCACGATCCGGCGTCGTTAGGAACAGGGCAAGGGCGTGGCATTTTGACCGGTTGGGCGCGGTGGACGCAACATAGGTCAATGACTATGATCCGCCGCAAAATTGGGAAGTCGACATGAATTACCAGCGGTTCTTCGAAGATGCGATCGACCAGCTCCACGCCGAGCGTCGCTACCGCGTCTTCGCCGATCTCGAGCGCATGGTGGGCAAGTTCCCGCGCGCCATCTGGCGTTCCAACGGCCGCGCCCAGGAGATCACCGTCTGGTGCTCCAACGACTATCTCGGCATGGGCCAGAACGAGGATGTGATCGCCGCCTTCCAGACCGCGGCCGGCAAGATGGGYTCGGGCGCCGGCGGCACCCGCAACATTTCCGGCACCTCCAACCCGCTGGTCGAGCTCGAGCATGAGCTCGCCGACCTGCACGACAAGGAGGCCGCGCTCGTCTTCACCTCCGGCTTCGTCTCCAACGAGGCCTCGATCTCGACCATTGCCAGGCTTTTGCCCAACTGCCTGATCATCTCGGACGAACTGAACCATGCCTCGATGATCGAGGGCGTGCGCCGCTCGGGGGCGGAAAAGAAGATCTTCCGCCACAACGACGTCGCGCATCTGGAAAGCCTGCTTCAGGCCGCGGGCCGAGAGCGCGCCAAGCTGATCGTCTTCGAAAG
>NZ_MDDU01000029.1:0-23170 GCF_001854795.2 Mesorhizobium sp. LCM 4577
CCATCCATGCTGGCCTCCTGCCCAGCATCAAGGTTGAATCAGATCATCGCTGATTTGGGAATCCCACGACTCCCATAAATCTCATCCGGCTCTAGGCCCGTTCCGCCAGCGCTTCCTCACCGCGCCGTTCGCGGATCAGGTTGACGAAGCGGCGGAACAGGTAGTGCGAATCCTGCGGGCCGGGGGAGGCCTCGGGATGATGCTGGACCGAGAAGACCGGACGGCCGGTCAGCGCGATGCCGCAATTCGATCCGTCGAAGAGCGAGACGTGGGTTTCCTCGACGCCTTCGGGCAGCGAGTCTGCGTCGACGGCGAAACCGTGGTTCATCGACACGATCTCGACCTTGCCGGTGGTGTGGTCCTTGACCGGATGGTTGGCGCCGTGGTGGCCCTGATGCATCTTCTCGGTCCTGCCGCCGAGCGCCAACGCCAGCATCTGGTGGCCGAGGCAGATGCCGAACACCGGGATGTCGGTCTTCAAGAGGTTCTGGATCACCGGCACGGCATATTCGCCGGTCRCTTCCGGGTCGCCGGGGCCGTTCGACAGGAAGACGCCGTCCGGCTGCATGGCCAGGATTTCCTCCGCGCCCGTCTTGGCCGGGACGACGGTGACCTTGGCGCCGAGGCCTGCCAGCAGGCGCAGGATGTTGCGCTTGACGCCATAGTCGATGGCCACGACATGCATTGACGGCTCGCTCTGCTCGCCATAGCCCTCGTTCCAGATCCAGGGCGTCTCGCGCCAGACCGAGGATTGGCCGGACGTGACCTCCTTGGCGAGATCGAGGCCGATCAGGCCCGACCAGGCCGCGGCTTGCCGCTTCAGGTCCTCGATGTCGAAGACGCCGTCGGGCGCATGCGCGATGACGGCATTGGGCATCCCCTTCTCGCGGATCAGCACGGTCAGCGCGCGAGTATCGATGCCGGACAGCGCGACGATGCCGCGCCGCTTCAGCCACTGGTCGAGATGGCCGGCGGCGCGATAGTTCGACGGGTCGGTGACATTGGCCTTGAAGATCGCGCCGACAGCGCCGGCGCGGGCGGCCGGATGCAAGTCCTCGATATCCTCGTCATTGGTGCCGACATTGCCGATATGCGGGAAGGTGAAGGTGACGATCTGGCCGGCATAGGAAGGATCGGTGAGGATCTCCTCGTAACCGGTCAGCGCGGTGTTGAAGCACACTTCCGCGACGGCCGATCCGGTGGCGCCGAGACCGCGGCCCTCGATCACCGTGCCGTCGGCGAGCACCAGAAGGGCGGTCGGCTTTTCGGTGGCCCAGGGGGCGGTGGTCGTGGCCATGGCGGCACTCCTGTCAGGCGCTTCAACGGGTCGGCGGAACCGTTTGCGCGGCAAGACGCGCGGGCTGGATATTTTCAGCTCCCTCGCGTCAACTCATTGTCTCATGCAGGACCGAGTACATAGGCGAAGGCGCCCAAGCGGTCAATGAGGCTGCGTCGAGCCAGGTTTGATTAGTATTCGTCCAGCAATATCAGCGGCTTGCCAGAATTTGCGTTACCCGTTCGGCGAAGCTATTGTCCGCCGCATTCGAAGGAGAAGCACGATGCGCGAGAAAATCGCCGAATCCATGAAGAGCGCGATGAAGGCGCAGGACAAGCACCGCCTGCCGACGCTGCGGCTGATCCAGGCAGCCATCCACGACCGCGACATCGCCAATCGCGGCGCCGGCAAGCCGCCGGCGAGCGAGGACGAGATCCTGCAGATCCTCGCCAAGATGGTGAAGCAGCGCGAGGAATCGGCCAAGGCCTTCGAGGATGGCAAGCGGCCGGAACTGGCGGCACAGGAGCGCGGCGAGATGGAGATTATTCGCGCGTTCCTGCCGACGCAGCTCGACGATCAAGCGATTGCGACCGCTGCGCGCGAGGCGATCGCGGCGACAGGTGCGGCCAGCCAGAAGGACATGGGCAAGGTGWTCGGCGCACTGAAGCAGAAATATGCCGGCCAGATGGACTTCGCCAAGGCCAGCGCCATCATCAAGGGGCTGCTTCAGTAGACGGCAGCCTGGAGCGGTTCAGTGTTTCACGGAATCACCGAACCGCGCTAGGTTCTTGTTTTTACGCAATTCCGAACAGAAACCGCAACGCACTTTTCCTGGAATTGCTTTAGTCCTTGCACATCGGCACCGGCTGCTGCGGCGGCGCCGGATGATCCTTCTTGTACTGGGCGATGATCGGCTCCAGCATCTTCTTCGGCCAGAATTTGGGGGTGCCGATCTCCTTCAGGCAGGAGGCGTTCCAATAAGGACCAGCGCTTGAGAGCGCCTGGCCGGCGGCCTTGGCGCGGGCGACGGCGGCGATGTCGCGCGATTCAGGGTAGATGTAGAGCGTCGTCGGGCTGTTCTTCACTAGGGGGATGATCTGCTCGGCATCGGCCGGCGACCAGCTGGTGCAGCCATTGCTGCGGCCGCCGGCGTAATTCACCAGCTTGCCGTAGGGCACAAAGCCGTCGTGGTCGGCGTAAGAGCTTTGTGGGTTCTTGCGCATGCACAAGCCCTTCAGGATGACCGCCGGGTGCCCGCCGATGACACGCTGCCTGGCGTTCGCCGTCTCCCCTTCGCCGTCGAACTGGACGAAGGTGCGCACGAATGCCGCGTTCTCAGCGCCRACGCGATAGTAGCCCTTGAAGGAGGTTTTGGTCTCGGCGGTCAAGTAAGCGCCGCCGGCCGTCAGCTCGGAGTCCATCGCGTTGCCGAAGTTTTTCGCGCAGCGCCTGCCGTTGGAGAAATCGGCGACGCCCTTCAGGTTGCGGCCGCCGCCATGGCCCGAGGAAACCGCGCGGAAGATCTGCTTGGCTTCGCAGATGATATAATAACGCTGGCCGAGCACATTGTTGCCGAGGTCGCCGGGACGCGTGGCATCCATGGCGAAATAGCAGGGGTTGCTGACCGAGCCTTCGCTGACCTTCTTCTGGTAGAGCGCGCGCGCCCGCTCCAGCACGATCTGAGAAATCTGGCCTTCGCCGTCGCCGACGTGGCGCTGCAGCCAGTCGGGAATGGTCGACGGCCGCAAGGCCGCGAAAGAGCTGACCGATGCCGTCAGCGCTGCCAGGATCGCGACAAGGCAGAAGATGGCCGCGCCCAGCGGAACAGATCTCAACCGCACCCTCTTGCCCCTCCCGTCGAAATGTCTCGCACCCGTGAATCAGCCGAGCCGATCATAGAAGGTCTCGCATCCCTCGGCGAAACACTTCTAGTTTAGCGACACCTTTTGGAGGTCGGATTTTCGGCCCGCTTCGATTGCGCTATGATCTGATTCCGGCGCGCCCACGCCTCCTCCCTCCACCGGGAAGCATCGTTCATGCAGGGCAGTCGATCACCCGACCAACTGTTCGAGCGCCAGGCATAAGGAGGGGTTGCCAAGACTGCTCGCGGCAGGAGGTTTTCGATGCGGCTTTCCGCACCCGTCCATCATCTGAAACGCCAGGCGAGGCTCCTGTCCCGCCGGGAAAATGTTCCACTCCATAAGGCGCTCGACCGCGTTGCCGGTGAAGAAGGCTTTGCCAGTTGGAGCCTGCTTGCGGCCAAGGTCGCCGAGGCTGCGCCTGGCGACAGGCTGCTGGCCCGGCTGATACCCGGCGACATGGTCCTCGTGGCGGCGCGACCGGGCCAAGGCAAGACGCTGATGAGCCTCGAACTCGCCGTGGCGGCCATGAAGCAGGGCGGTCGCGCCGTATTCTTCACCCTGGAATACATGCATGCCGACATACTGGGCCGGTTCCGGGACATCGGCGCCGACCCTGCCGATTTCGACCACCTGTTCACCTTCGACAATTCCGACGCCATCAGCGCCGCCTACATCATCGAGGCGTTGCGGTCGGCGCCTAGCGGCACGCTGGCGGTGATCGACTATCTGCAACTGCTCGACCAGAAGCGCGAGAATCCTGAGCTCATGGTCCAGATACGCGCGCTGAGGTCGTTCGCCCGCGAACGCGGGCTGGTGCTGGTCTTCATCTCCCAGGTCGACAGGTCCTACGATCCCGCCCGGAAACCGTTCCCGGATATCGGCGATATCCGGCTGCCGAACCCGCTCGACCTGTCGCTGTTCGACAAGGCCTGTTTCCTCAACAAGGGCGAAATCCAGTTCCAGGCGACTTGAGAGCGATCCGCGTGGCGGCTATCCCGGTCTCGATAGGGAAACGAACAATGATCGAGATCGTCAAACCCGCACTCGAACATTTGCCGTCCTACAAGGCGGCGCTCGAGCGCGGGTGGTCGCCCGACAATGTGCGGCTGCTGGAAGCGACGCGCGAGCAGCTCGAGGCGATCGAACAGGATCCGGTGGCCTTTCTTGCCGGCCTCGACGATCCGGAGGCCAAGGGGCCGCCCATCACACTGCCCGACGGCACGACCGTGCCGCGCCTGCCTGGCTTTCGACGCTGGATCTGGGATGGCGAGGCTGCCGGCTCGATAGGCCTGCGCTGGCAAAAAGGCACATCGGCGCTGCCGCCGCACGTGCTTGGCCATATCGGTTATGCGGTGGTGCCGTGGAAGAAGGGGCGCGGTTATGCCACCGAAGCGTTGCGGCTGATGCTCGAAGAGGCGAGGGCAGTGGGCCTGGACCATGTCGAGATCACCACGGACCTCGACAATCTTGCATCCCAGAAGGTGATCCTCGCCAATGGCGGAGTGCTTGTCGGGCGCTTCGCCAAGGCCGCCGCCTATGGTGGCGCGGAAAGCCTCAAATATCGGATCGATCTTTAGATCGGTTCGGCGGTTACTCGCCGGGCTTGGCCAGCCTTCCTTCTTCCGCCTTGTGGTAGAACTGGCTTGCCACGAGCCAGCCTTTGAGCGGCCTGAGCGGCGGGATGCAGGTCGCGAGAACGATCGGGATCGAAACGAAAGCGTGGAACCACATGGAGGGCTCGAAGGTCACCTGCGCCCAGACGGCGAACAGGACCGAAGGCACGCAGGCAAAGCAGATGACGAAGAAGGCCGGCCCGTCGGCGGGATCGGCAAAGGAATAGTCGAGCCCGCAGACGTCGCATTTCGGYGCCAGCTTGAGGAATCCCTCAAACAGGTGGCCCTCGCCGCAACGCGGACAGCGGCCCCGAATTCCCACCTGCCAGGGCACCAGATGTGGATAATGCGCAAGGTCTTGCATGATCGTCGCTCCAGTGGATCTCGCGTGAGGCCGAGCCGGCCTTGAGATCGCGGATACATACATATATCATTCTTGTATGCATACAATGCGACAAAGTGTATGGATGGCGATAGGTGACCGGCGAAAGTGACCTCGGCTGGCTCCCGGCTTTGCCGGCGGGGCCAAGACCCGTCTATCTCAAGATCGTCGACGCTCTCGCGGATGCCCGTTCGAACGGTCGTTTGCAGCCGGGCGACAGGTTGCCGCCGCAGCGGGAACTTGCCCGGCTGCTCGGGGTCGATCTTACGACCGTGACGCGGGCGTTTTCCGAAGCCAGGCGCAGAAACCTGATCGACGCGACGGCGGGCCGCGGCACCTTCGTCACGCCGGGCGAACCGGAAGAGCCTGCCCTCGATCTCAGCATGAACATCCCGCCGGCCCCTGCCGGCCTCAACCTGCCGGCCCTGATCCGCATAGGCATCGAGGGGTTGCTCAAGCGCTCCAGCGCGGAAGCGCTGCTTTCCTATCATCCCGGCCCGGGCTCGCCCGCGGAGCGCGCCGCCGGCTCGTCATGGCTCGCCGCGGCGGGAGACAGGCTACCGGCCGACAGGGTCGTTGTCGGTTCGGGCGCGCAGGCGCTGCTCACGGCCGTCGTGCTGGCGGAGACCCAGGAGGGCGACACGATCCTGGCCGATGCGCTGACCTATCCCGGGCTGATCGCGCTGGCCGGGGCCACGCGACGCAAGCTTGCCGCTGTCGGCGATGACGGCGAGGGCATGCGGCCGGACGATCTCGAAGAAGCGGCGCGACGGCACGGCGCCCGCTTCGTCTACCTCAATCCGACGCTGCAAAATCCGACCGCATCCGTCATGCCCGAAGGCAGGCGGCGCGAACTCGCCCGCATGGCCGCGAAGCTCGAGCTGGCCATCGTTGAGGACGATCCCTACAGCCGCTTGCTGACGGCGCCGCCGCCGGCCTTTCTGACCTTGGCGCCCGAGCGAACCCTCCATGTCGCGACATTGGCGAAATGCATATCGCCTTTCCTGCGCACGGCCTTTCTGGCGGCGCCGGACGCGCAAGCCGCGGAGCGGTTCGCGGCAGCGATACGCGGCACCACCATGATGGCRCCGCCGCTGATGACGGGCCTTGCCTGCGAGTGGCTGCGAAGCGGCCTTGCCGGCGAGATCACCAACGCCGTACGCGCCGAAGCGCTGGCCAGGCAAGAGATTGCCCGCACCATCCTCTCCAAAGCTTTCGCGGCAACGGATGCCGGCCTGCATCTGTGGCATCCGCTGAAGAGTGAGTTGCGCTCAGCCGAACTTGCCGACATCGCCCGTCGCCGGGGGCTGGCCATCAGCCCTGCGGAAGAGTTCGCCATAGGGGCGGACTTCGCCAATGGCTTCCGCCTGGCGCTAGGCGCTACCCCCAACCGCGAACGGTTGAAGGAAGGCCTTCAAAGCCTGGCTTCCATCCTTTCAGGAGCTGCGGACTTCTCGCGACCGAAGGTCTGAGGCAACAAACCGAAAGCTTGGTCCGTTACTCGGCCGCGGCCGGCAGCGGCGGCGTCGCGCGGCTGCGCCATTCCCAGGCCTGCGAGGCGACAGCCACCACCACCGCCACCAGCATGGCCAGCGCGCCGGCCAGCGGCAGGCTGCGATAGCCATAGCCGGCATTGAGCATCGCCGCGCCCAGCGACGCGGCGAGCGCGATGCCGACATTGAAGCCGGACGGGATCAGCGAGGAAGCGAGGTTGGAGGCATCGGCCGTCCAGGCGAGGATGCGCGTCTGGATCGGCGCGCCGATGGCGAAGTTGAGACCGCCCCAGATGACGATGGCCACGATCATCGGCACCGGGTAGGGGCTGACAAGGTGGATGACACCCAGCGCCACCGCCTGCAGGGCGAGCATGACGATCAGCGACGGCATCAGCTTCCAGTCGGCGAGCTTGCCGCCGACCAGAACGCCGATCGTGGCGCCGACGCCGTTGAGCAGCAGCACCCATGGGATCAGGCTATCGTCGAGGCCGGTCACTTCGAGCAGCATCGGCGTGATGTAGGTGAACAGCGCAAATTGGCCGATCATCAGCATCAGCATGAGGATCAGCGAGGTCCAGACCTGCTGGCGGCCGAGCACACGAACTTCGCGCGCCAGCCCGGCCGGTCGGTTGGCGGCGCCCGCCGTTCGCGGCAGCAGCGCCAGCATAGCGATAATCGCGACGAGGCCCAGCGCGCCCATCACCCAGAAGGTCGCGCGCCAGCCCCACAGGCTGCCGATCGCGGTGCCGGCGGGCACGCCGATGACATTGGAAACCGTCAACCCCGAGAGGATGACCGCGACCGCCCGGCCGCGCTGGTCCTCGCGCACCAGACTGACCGCAACCACCATGGCGACGCCGAAATAGCAGCCATGCGCCACGGCGGTGGCGATACGCAGCAGAAGCATCGCGGTGAAATCGGGGGCTAGCGCGCAGGCCACCTGGCCAAGCGTGAAGGCGATCGTCAGGCCGATCAGCAGCGTCTTGCGCGACACTTTGCCCGTGACCAAAGCCAGCAGTGGGCCGCCGATGGCGATGCCGCAGGCATAGCCGGAGACGAGATAGCCAGCGGTCGGCACCGAAACGCCGAGGCCTTGCGCCACCTCCGGCAGCACGCCGGCGATGACGAATTCGGTGGTGCCGAAGGCGAAGGCGGCAAGGAAAAGGGCAATCAGCGGCAGCATGATTCAAAACACAGGCGAGGAAATGCATGGCCTCAAACCACGCTTGGGCGGGCGCGGCAATGCAGAAATTGGCGATGGCGCTTTAGCTTTTCTTGATCAGATTTGGCTCAGCCTCGGTCGCCGGCAACGAGGCCGGCTTCTTGTTTCTGCCGTAAGGAATTTTCAGCCAGGCTCGCTCATGAAGGTAAAAGAGCAGCGACTTTGTGACAACTTCTGTCCCGCCGATGGCTGCGGCGAGCTTTACGCTGCCGGTGATCACCAGCGAAATGATCATCGTGTCGATCGTGCCGGTGGCGCGCCATGAAAGCGCCTTGGCGAAGCTGCGCGAATGCGTGTCCATCGGCCGATCGTCCTCCCAACAGGTCCTCAGGCGATCCTTAGCCGACGGAAGCGAGGATGAGCAAAGACTAATTTCTTCAGCAGGTCCCGATCGGCTCAGCTTGCCTTCAATCGGGAGCCGCCGAGCAGGCCGCGCTCCTCAAGCACCGGATAGGCGATCGAGGCAAGCAGCGAGTTGATCTGCTTCAGGTCGCGGATGGTGTCGAGGTGGATCGAGCTCGTCTCGACGCTCTTGGCGGTGCCTTCGCGCAGGCGCAGGAAATGGCTGGCGCTGGTTTCCTTCTCGCGCTCGCGCAGCAGGTCCTTCTCCAGAACCAACTGCCTGGCGGTTTCCGGGTCGCGCGAGACCAGCACGTTGAAGGCAAGGCGCGCGTTGGCCAGCACCGAGGAATGAAACGCGCAAAGCTCCTGCCAGCCCTCGGGGGTGAATTCCAGGCCGCGCTCCAGCTTCTTCCTGACATGTACCAGCATGTTGCGCACGATGATGTCGCCGACCTGTTCCAGCTTGACGCAGGCGCCGATCAGCTCCTGGCACCGCAATGCCTCGTCCTCGGTCAGCGGATTCCTGGTGATCTTGGCGAGATAGAGCTTGATCGCGGCATGCTTCCTGTCGACGCGGTCGTCGAGCGCGGCAAGCGCCTTGATCTTGGCGGGATCGGCATCTTCGTAGAGCTCGATGATGCGCTTCAGCATGATCTCGACCGTCTCGCAGACCCGCACCACCTCGCGCGTGGCGTTGGCCAGCGCCTGGCTCGGCGTGTCGAGGGCGCTCTCGTTCAGCGCCGAAAGCTCCACGACCTCGAGCGTGGCGGCGGGTTGAGGCTTGGTGCCCAGCGCCACGATCTTTTCGGAAGCGCGGTAGACGAGACCGGCCAGCGGCAGCCCAGCGAGCAGGATCAGCACGTTGAACAGGATATGGGCGTTGACGATCTGATCCGGCGCGGTCCTGCCGAGGAAGGCGACATCCGGCTTGAAGGTCATGATCAGGACCAGCATGATCAGCGAGCCGAGGCCGCGCATCAGGAGATTGCCGACCGGTACGATGCGCACCTCCGGCGGCGCCGACCGCGTCAGCATCGGCGCAATCAGCGACGAGCCAAGGTTGACGCCCAGCACCAGGACGACACCCAGTTCCGGCGTGATCAGCCCGCGGCCCGCCAGCGTCGCCATCAAGAGCACTGCGGCGATGCTCGACTGGAACAGCCAGGTGACCAGCGCGGCCAGCAGGTAGGTGGTAATGGAATCGCCTGAGAAATAATTGATGATCAGCGGCATCAACTGGCTGTTGCGCAGCGGCTCCGACGCCTGGCCGATCATCTCCAGCGACAGGATCAGCAGGCCGACGCCGATCAGGATGCGGCCGAGTTGCCGCCAGTCGCGCCGTTCGGTGGCCATGAACATGACAGTTCCGGCGATCAGGCAGAGCGGCACCAGAAGCGTGAGGTCGAAGGTGAGCAGCTTGGCCACAAGCGCCGAGCCGATCTCGGCGCCGCGCACCGCCAATTGCCCGGCGGCGCCCGAAACGATGCCGGCGCCGGCGAAGGAGCCGACCAGCAGCGTCACCGCGGTCGAGCTCTGCAGCGCGACCGCCAGCCCACAGCCGGCCAGCACCGCCATGACCGGATTGCRCATGGTGGCGCGCAACCTGTGGCGCAGCACGTCGCCATAGGCGCGCTCGACCCCTGTCTTCACCATGCGGGTGGCGAACAGCATCAGCGCCACCGCGCCGGCAAGGTGCAGGAGGACGACGGAGCCGCTCACAGCCGACCTCGCGAGTTGGCTCCGGCGACGCGGAGAGGAGTACGAATCTTAGTCATTCAACGCGTCGAAATATACCAATTAAGATTAGCCGAATAATAGATTTTTCTGATGCGATGATCGTCTCGGCTCGACGGCGCATGTCGGAAATGAATGGAGGAAGCATTGGTTGCATACGCCCGGCGGCTGCGTTTTCGCTTCATACTGCCCAACCTCGGCGGCATAGCCGGGGACGATCCGAGGCGTTGTTGAAGTAGCTTGCGCAAGCATCGGAAACCATTACAGAATTGTAATTCTGGCGTTCAGTTTCGGTTCATCCATTGGCGGTTACTCCTCCGTCTATCGACAACAAGGAGTACCGACCATGAAGCGTCTCATACTTTCCGCCCTCACCGCCTCGATGCTGGCCGCCTCGGCCTTCTCCGGCCAGGCCGCGCCGCTCGTCCAGCCGAGCACGCCGCAGTCGAACTACACTCGGGTCGATTGGCAGAAGCCCGGCAGGCATGTCGACAAGCGTGTCGTGAAGAAGAAGGTCGTCGTGAAGCGCAGCCATTGGCGCAACGGCCAGAAATATTCCAACTGGAAGCGCCATCAGCCGATCCGCGACTGGAACCGCTACGGCCTGCGCCGCCCCGGCCCCGGTCAGGAGTGGATCCGCGTCGGCAACGATTATGTGCTGGTCAGCATCCTTTCCGGCATCATCTTCGGCGCGATCGCCGCGCACTAATCCACGGCAATCCGGAAATTCAGAAGGCGGCCTTCCGGCCGCCTTCTTTTCGTCTGTGAAAAGCGGGTACGATCGGCTGGCCGGAGTGGCCGTGCCCGGGCGGCTCGATTATATGGAGGCAAACGAGCTTTCACCCGATGCGCTTTCCGCCCGCCTTCCTCGACGAGATACGCGACCGTGTGCCGATTTCTCAGGTCATCGGCCAGCGCGTCGCGTGGGACAGGAAGAAGACCAACACGTCGCGCGGCGACTATTGGGCCTGCTGCCCGTTCCACGGCGAGAAAAGCCCGTCCTTCCATTGCGAGGACAAGAAGGGCCGTTACCACTGCTTCGGCTGTTCGGTTTCGGGCGATCACTTCAAGTTCCTCACCGAACTCGACGGCATGAGTTTTCCCGAGGCGGTCGAGAAGATCGCCGAAATGGCCGGCGTGCCGATGCCGGTGCGCGATGAGCGGGAAGAACGGCGCGAGAAGGAACGCGCCAGCCTGACCGATGTGATGGAAATGGCGACGGCCTTTTTCCAGGAGCGGCTGCAGAGCGCCGACGGCGCCAAAGCTCGCGCCTATCTGCGTGACCGCGGGCTGACGCCGGCGACGCAGCAATCCTTCCGGCTGGGCTATGCGCCCGACAGCCGCAATGCGTTGAAGGAGCATCTCGCTGCCAAGGGCGTGCCGAAGGCCGATATCGAGGCCTGCGGACTGGTGCGGCATGGCGACGACATTCCGGTCTCCTATGACTGGTTCCGCGACCGCATCATGTTTCCGATCCCGGATTCGCGCGGCAAGATCATCGCCTTCGGCGGTCGCGCGCTGGCGCCCGACGCCTTGGCCAAATACATGAACTCGCCCGAGACCGAGCTCTTCCACAAGGGCAACGTGCTCTACAATTTCGCCCGCGCCCGCAAGGCCTTGGCAAAGGGCGGAACGGTGATCGCGGTCGAAGGCTATATGGACGTGATCGCGTTGGCGCAGGCCGGCTTCGAGAACGCCGTGGCGCCGCTTGGCACGGCGCTCACCGAAAACCAGCTCGAGCTCCTGTGGCGCATGGCGCCGGAGCCGGTGCTGTGCTTCGACGGCGACAAGGCCGGGTTGAAAGCGGCATGGCGTGCCGCCGATCTCGCTCTGCCTTCGGTGCAGGCCGGGCGCTCGGCTCGTTTTGCTTTGCTGCCGGAAGGCAAGGACCCCGACGATCTGGTCAAGGCCGAGGGCCCAGACGCATTCCGGGCGGTGCTGGCCGATGCGCGGCCGCTGGTCGACCTGCTATGGATGCGGGAGACCGCCGGCGGCGTCTTCGAAACGCCGGAGCGTCGCGCCGAATTAGGAAAGAGGCTGAGTGAGCTCGCCAGCCGTATCCGCGACGAAAGTGTGCGCTACGAATATCAACAGGTGATGCGCGAGCGCGTGCGGAGTTTCTTTGGCGCCCAGCGTGACACCAGGCAGGGCCGTAAGGATGGCGGCCGGCCGGGAGATCGAGGCCAGGGCAAGGCCGCGGCGCTCGGCGGCCAGTTCGCCAAAGGTGGAAGCGGCCGCATCGCGATCACCGAAAGCCTTGGACAGTCGGCGCTGGTCAAGCGCAGCGGCGAGGGGATGTCGGTGCGCGAGGCGACGATCATCGTGGCGCTCGTCAACCATCCGGCGCTGATCGACGAGAATTTCGCGCATGTCGAATTCCTCGACCTTGCCAATTCGGATTTGCGCAAGCTCCATGCGGCTATTCTCGACGCCATGGCGCATGACGCGGCCGACGAGCGCGGCGCGGTCATCGCCACCATCGAGCGCGCCGGATGCGGCGGCATCTGGGAGCGGGCGGTGGAGCTGATCAAGCGGGCACGGCAGTGGCCGGCGCTCGAGACCGCGGCGCTCGATGACGCCCGCGACGCCTTCAACCAGGCGATGCACTTGCAGCGTAGCGCCCGCACATTACATAGAGAGCTGAAACAGGCGCAGGCGGCGCTCGATGCAGACCCTTCGGACGAAAACTTCCGGCATCTCGTCGAGATTCAAGCGCAATTCAACGATGTGCAGGCAACGGAAGCGCTGATCGAAGGGTTCGGCGTGTCGTCGGGCAGGGTTGGCCGCGTTTAGGGCCCCAACACCGCCCATTGGAAGTGAAGTGGAAATGCGCAGCGCGTCGAATCGACGCCTCTAAGTCGGGTAATTGATTCGCTTTTTTCATGCGAATCATGCCAGAGGCGCTTGACCTTCTGGCAGATTGGCGGAATCAGGACGATTCGAAACGTTAACCGTGCCCCGGCGTCGGCGGGAAATTTGAGCGATGTGAGGTACTGGTGATGGCTGGACAGGCAAAGTGCCTGCCCCAGATATCAGGGTTAATCTGGACTTAATGCATGTCGCCCAAAAGTGGAGACCCGGTTTTGGGGCAACGACATGCACCAAAAAGAGATGATGCGGTTGGTGGGCCGGTAAGAAGCGTTCTGGTGCGAGCGCGTCCGGCATGACCGGTCCGGCAGTTTACGCGGCTTCGATATAAGGCCGCTTGGAGACGACAAAGAATGGCGACAAAGGAAAAGGAAGAGGTCGAGACCGAACGTGAAGGCGCCACCGATGGCCCTCTGCTCGACCTTTCCGACGATGCTGTCAAGAAGATGATCAAGGCCGCGAAGAAACGCGGCTATGTCACGCTCGACGAACTCAATGCGGTGCTGCCCTCGGAAGAGACGGATCCGGACCGCATCGAAGACATCAATGCGATGCTCAACGACATGGGCATCAATGTCGTCGAGGACGACGAGCAGGGTGAAGAGACCGAAGGCGAAGCGCCCGCCGACAGCGAGGAGGACGCCAACGAGCTCGCCGAGCAGACCGGCACCGCCGTCGCCGCCACGACCACCAAGAAAGAGCCGACCGACCGCACCGACGACCCGGTGCGCATGTATCTGCGTGAGATGGGTTCGGTCGAGCTTCTGTCGCGCGAGGGCGAAATCGCCATCGCCAAGCGCATAGAGGCCGGCCGCGAGACGATGATCGCGGGTCTGTGCGAAAGCCCGCTGACCTTCCAGGCCATCATCATCTGGCGCGACGAGCTCAACGAATCGAAGATCCTGCTGCGCGAGATCATCGACCTCGAGGCGACCTATGCCGGCCCCGAGGCCAAGCAGGCGCCGGTCGTCGAACGCGTCGAGGAAGCGCCCTCCAAGCCCGAAGAGAAGCCGCGCGGCCGCGCGGCAGCGCGCGAGGAAGAAGACGACATCACCAATGTCGGCGGCGACACGCGCGGGCTGGAGGAAGAGGAAGACGACGAGGACGAGGCGAGCCTGTCGCTGGCCGCGATGGAAGCGGAACTGCGCCCGCAGGTGATGGAGACGCTCGACGTCATTGCCGACACCTACAAGAAGCTGCGCAAGCTGCAGGACCAGCAGGTCGAGAACCGCCTGGCCGCCGCCGGCACGCTTTCGCCCAGCCAGGACCGCCGCCTGAAGGAGCTGAAGGACCAGTTGATCAAGGCGGTGAAGTCGCTGTCGCTCAACGCCGCGCGCATCGAGGCGCTGGTCGAGCAGCTCTACGACATCAACAAGCGCCTGGTGCAGAACGAGGGCAAGCTTCTGCGGCTTGCCGAAAGCTACGGTGTGCGCCGCGAGGAATTCCTCAAGGAGTATCAGGGCTCCGAGCTCGATCCGAACTGGACCCGCTCGATCGCGAATCTCACCTCGCGCGGTTGGAAGGAATTCACCAAGAACGAGAAGGACACGATCAAGGAGCTGCGCGCCGAGATCCAGAATCTCGCCACCGAAACGGCGATCTCGATCCTGGAATTCCGCAAGATCGTCAACCAGGTGCAGAAGGGCGAGCGCGAGGCCGCGATCGCCAAGAAGGAAATGGTCGAGGCGAACCTGCGCCTCGTCATCTCCATCGCCAAGAAATACACCAACCGCGGCCTGCAGTTCCTGGATCTCATCCAGGAAGGCAATATCGGCCTGATGAAGGCGGTCGATAAGTTCGAATACCGCCGCGGCTACAAGTTCTCGACCTACGCCACCTGGTGGATCCGGCAGGCCATCACCCGCTCGATCGCCGACCAGGCGCGCACCATCCGCATTCCGGTGCACATGATCGAGACGATCAACAAGATCGTGCGCACTTCGCGCCAGATGCTGCACGAGATCGGCCGGGAGCCGACGCCGGAGGAACTGGCGGAAAAACTCGCCATGCCGCTGGAAAAGGTGCGCAAGGTCCTGAAGATCGCCAAGGAGCCGATCTCGCTCGAAACGCCTGTCGGCGACGAGGAGGATTCGCATCTCGGCGACTTCATCGAGGACAAGATGGCGATCCTGCCGATCGACGCGGCGATCCAGGCCAACCTGCGCGAGACGACCACACGCGTGCTGGCCTCGCTCACCCCGCGCGAGGAGCGCGTGCTCAGAATGCGCTTCGGCATCGGCATGAACACCGACCACACGCTGGAAGAGGTCGGCCAGCAGTTCTCGGTGACGCGTGAGCGTATCCGCCAGATCGAAGCCAAGGCGCTGCGCAAGCTCAAGCATCCGAGCCGGTCGCGCAAGCTCAGAAGCTTCCTCGACAGCTGAGCGGAACGCAATCATACGAAGATCAAAAGGGCGCCTCGGGCGCCCTTTTTGCGTTCCCGGCCATCTCTCATGCCGCCTTGCCGGGTTTGCCCGACAGGAGGATAATTTCGGGGTCGGATGCATTTGTGGGCGACAAGCCGGATGCCCGCCCCGGCGCCGGTCGTAACGGCGCCGCGCTCCGTGGCCCCGGAGGGAGGTGTGCCATGACAACCTACATCGTGCTTATCAACTGGACCGAGCTGGGCGCCAGGAATGTGCGGGAGTCGCCGAAACGGCTCGATGCCGCCAAGAAGCTGCTGGGGGAAATGGGCGGCTCGTTCAAATCATTCTATTTGACCATGGGCGAATGCGACATGGTGGCCATCGTCGAAGCCCCAGACGACGCGGTGCTCGCCCGCTTCGCGCTGATGTTGTCGTCGGGCGGCAACGTCAAGACGCGGACGATGAAGGCGTTCCCGGAATTCGCCTATCGCGAGATCATCAGTTCGCTTGGGTGAAGCGCGGAGACAGCTTGACTGATCGGTCACATTGCGGCGCCGCGCCTAAAGACGGATGATCTCAGGTCGAACGACCTGAAATCTGAATCCGTCTCCAATCTAAGGAATAGAGCATGATGTCGTCCGAAAACCGCATCACACTTTTCGGCATCATGCTCTATCGCCGATAGTCGGGCCGTGTCCGCGCCTTTGCTCACCGTATGGTACAACACGCGCTGTCCGGTGTGCGACGCCGRCATCAGCCGCCAGAAGAGGCGGCTGATCGAGGCGGTCAAGTCGGGTCACGTCGAATTCCGCGACATCAATTTCGAACCCGAAGCGCTTTCTGCCTTCGGCGCCTCGCTCGAGGATATCCGCCGCCGGCTGCATACGACCGATAGCGCAGGGCGGTTGCTGGTCGGCGCCGACGTGGCCGTTGCGGTGTGGCGGCTCACGCCGGGCGAGGGATGGCTGGCGTCCCTGTTCGGCAACCCTGTCACCCTGCCGCTGACGCGCTTTGCCTATGACCGTTTCGCGGACCTTCTCTACGCCTGGAACCGGCGCAAGGGTCACTGGTAGGCGGGCTCCACTTCCCAAATCACCGTGACGCCAGGGCCTTGGCGCGTTGTACGATACATCGTAAGATATATCTTGACTCCACGGGAAGTGCGCCTAACTTAAGATGTATCGTAAGATATAACTCAAGGAGCAATCCATGCACAGACACGACCATTTCGGGCACAATCATTTCGGCGAGCGCATGTTCATGCGCATGGCCGGCAAATTCGGTGGCAGAGGGGGCGGCGGGTTCGGTCCGTTCGGCCATGGCGGCAGGGGTGGCGGCCGCGGCGGCCCGGGCGACATGTTCCGCGCCGGGCGCATGCTGGCCGACGGCGATCTCAAGCTGATCACGCTGTCGCTGCTCGCCGATGCACCGCGCCACGGCTACGACATCATCAAGGCGCTGGAAGAGCACACCAGCGGCATCTACAGCCCGAGCCCGGGCGTGGTCTATCCGACGCTGACCTTCCTGGAGGAGGCGGGCTACGCGGTGTCGGCCAGCGAAGGCAACAAGAAGGTGTTTTCGATCACCGAGGCCGGCAGGGCGCATCTCGAGGAGAACCGCGAGATGATCGACAGCGTGCTCGACCATCTCGAGCGCTTCGGCCGCAAGATGGCCGCGGCGCGCGAATGGTTCGGCTGGGGCGACGACAAGGACGAGGGGCGCCGCGGCCGTTCGGAAACGCGTGACCGCTTCCGTGCGCTGCGCCACCGGCTGCGCGCCGCGCTCGGCGACATCGCCGATGCGCCGGAGGACAAGCAGGCCGAGGCGATCAGCATCCTCGAAGACGCCGCCGAGGCTATCGAGGCGCTGTCGCGCCGCTAGAGCAATTCCAGGAAAAGTGTGATCGGTTTTCCGTCCGGAATTGCGTAAAAACAAAGAGATAGAGCGGTTCGCCGTTTCCGTGAAACGGTGAAACGCTCTAAGGCCGCCTGCAGTTCTTCAGTTCAGCGCAAAAGGCCCGGAGCGATCCGGGCCCTTTTCGTTATCGACCGAGAGGCGATCAATCCTTGCCGACATACTCGCTGATCAGCTTGTCATTGCGCGCCTTCTCGATCTTGGCGGTGGTCTCGGCCGCGATGCGCTCGTCGGTGCGGTATCGATGGCGAAGGTCCTTCAGATTGTCCTCGGCCCGGGCGCTGGCGCCGTCCAGCAATGTCTTGATCAGGCTAAGTATGGTCCTTCTCCCTATTTGTGTGAACGATGTTCACGAAGCCGGCGTAGCAGGAGATGAACATTGTTCAAGAATTATTTTGAACGCTGTTCATGAGGCGTTGGGCATGGTAAACGCAGGCAATGGAATGAATCCGGGCCGGGCGCGCCGGCTCCGGAGATAAGGACAGGAAAGAGCATGGCGCTCGACAAGGAAGAAATGAGCGAGAAGGTGCTCGCCATCGCCGAGGCGCTGCTCAACGAGGGCGGCGCCGAGAACCTGAAAGCGCGCACCATCGCCGAGCAGGCCGGCATTTCGGTCGGATCCGTCTACAACCTCTTTACCGATCTCGACGAGGTGCACCGCGCCGTCAACATGCGGCTGCTCGACCGGCTCGGCGCGACAGGCCTGGCGGCGATGGCCGATCTCGAAAGGCAAGGGGTGAGCGATGTCCAGCACCGCATCCTGGCCATGGCCGCGGCCTATGTGCGTTTCGTAGAGGCGCATCCCGGCAGCTGGCCGGCGGTGCTTGCCTTCAACCGGCGCCGCGCGACGCGGCCAGGCCCCGATGCCTATGACGCGCTGCTCGACGCACTCTTCGACATCGTCGCCGGCGTGCTCAAGGCCGGCGATTTCGGCCTCGACGACGAGCGCCGCGCGCTTGCGGCGCGGACCTTGTGGTCAAGCGTGCATGGCATCGTGACCAGCGGCTATGTGGCGAATTCCAACAGCCGGCAGGCCGAGGAGATTTGGCGTCAGGTCGAGCTGCTGGTCGGCGTTTTCGTCAGGGGACTGGAACACGGCGGCGCATTCGCGCATGCTGAGACAAAGTCTGAATGAACAGATGCGCCATGAATCCTGCGGCGCCCGCGTGAAATGGAGTTTTGAAAAATGTCTTTTCTGAAAAAGCTTTTCGGCGGCGGCGGTGGTGAGGCTACGGAGACCGGTTCCGCCAAGCCGGCCAAGCAGGTCGAGCACAAGGGCTTCCTGATCAGCGCCACGCCCTACAAGGCCGACGGCCAGTACCAGACCTGCGGCGTCGTCTCCAAGGAGGTCGACGGCGTGATGAAGGAACATCGCTTCATCCGCGCCGACCGCTTCGCCGGGCTGGACGACGCCGTCGACATCTCGATCAAGAAGGGCATCCAGCTCGTCGACGAGCAGGGCGAGAGGATGTTCGGCTAGCCCGCCCTCGGTTGCGCCGGCCAGCCTCTGCTTGATCAGAACGCGACCTTGTCGCCGCCCTTGAGCTGCAGGATCTGGCGCGCTTCGTCGGGCGTGGCGATCGAGGCGCCGAGGCCTTCGATGATCTGGCGCACCTTGGTCACCTGCTCGGCGCTGGAACGGGCGAGCTTGCCCTTGCCGATCCACAGCGAGTCCTCGAGGCCGACACGGACATTGCCGCCGAGCGCGATCGCCTGAGTGGCGATCGGCAGTTGATGGCGGCCGGCGCCCAGCACCGACCAGTGATAGTCGTTGCCGAACAGGCGGTCGGCGGTGCGCTTCATGTGGGCAACGTCCTCCGGATGCGTGCCGATGCCGCCAAGGATGCCGAACACGCTCTGGACGAAGAACGGCGCCTTGACCAGGCCGCGCTCGACGAAATGCGCCAGCGTGTAGAGATGGCCGATGTCGTAGCACTCGATCTCGAAGCGCGTGCCGTTGTCGGCGCAGGTGCGCAATATGTGCTCGATATCGCCGAAGGTGTTGCGGAAGATGCGGTCGCGCGAGGATTCCAGATAAGGCCGCTCCCAGTCGTGCTCGAAGGTCTTGAAGCGCTCCAGCATCGGGAACAGCGCGAAGTTCATCGAGCCCATGTTGAGCGAGGCGACCTCAGGCGCGAACACCTTCGCCGGCCTGACGCGCTCCTCCACACTCATCGTCGCCGCACCGCCGGTGGTGATGTTGACGACGCAGTTGGAGCGCTGCTTGATGACCTGCAGGAAAGGCGCGAAGGCCTCGGTCGACTGGTCGGGGCGGCCGTCGACCGGGTTGCGGGCGTGAAGGTGGACGATCGCGGCGCCCGCCTCGGCCGCCTCGATCGCCGCGGTGGCGATCTCTTCGGCCGTCACCGGCAGATGCGGCGACATTGACGGAGTGTGGATCGAGCCCGTTACGGCGCAGGTGATGATGATCTTGTTCTGGTTCGCCACTTATGATCCTCGATCTCTTCGTTATTCGACCGCGCCTATTTGACGGCGCCTTGGGTGATGCCGGAGATGAACTGCTTCGACAGCACGATGTAGAGCAGCGTAATCGGCAGCGCCGCCAGTGTCAGCCCGGTGAACAGCACCCCCCAGTCGGTGGTGAATTCGCCGACGAACACGGTCAGCCCTTGCGGCAGTGTCTTCAAATTGTCGGAGGTGATCAGGACCAGCGGGAAGAAAAAGTCGTTCCAGATCGGCACCGCGTTCTGGATCGCCACGATCACCAGCGCCGGGAGGGAGCGAAATACAGAAAGAGGCAGGCGCTGGCGGGCGCCTGCCTCTTTCGTTTACGGCGTCGGCGGTCAGGCCGCGACGGCGGCGTGATCGGCAGTGGCGGCCGCGATCGCATCGACCTTGGCGGTGGCCTTGGCAAGGGCTGCGGTGACCGCGTCAGCGCCCATGCCGACGCCCTCGACGCGGATGACTTCGACGTCGGTCATGCCGAGGAAGCCGAGCACGCTGCGCAGATACGGAACCGCATGGTCCATCTGTACCGCGGCGCCTTCCGAATAGATGCCACCGGAAGCAAGCACGATATAGACCTTCTTGCCGGTGACGAGGCCTTTCGGGCCGCCTTCGCCATAGGCAAAGGTCCTGCCGGAGCGGGCGACGTGGTCGACCCAGGACTTCAACGTCGAAGAGATGTTGAAGTTGATGAAGCCGGTGGCGAGGATCACGGTGTCGGCGGCGAAAAGCTCGTCGAGCACGGCCTCGGAAACGCCGACAACCTCGGCCTGGCGCGGTGTGCGGGCTTCGGCCGGCGTATAGATACCGGTGGCGTAGTCGGGATCTATATGCGGCAGCGGATTGGCGACCAGATCGCGCACGACAAGGATGTTGGCCGGATCGGCGGCAATGAGCTTCCGGGCAAGATCGGTGGCGACGCGGGTCGAGTGCGAAGCGTCGCCGCGCGGGCTGGACGTAACGAGAAGAATAGACATGGCGGTGTCCCCTTGGGGTTGGATTGAACTTTCCACGCCAATATGGGATTGCCGGCCTATCAGGATAACTGGTATAATATGTATACAATCCATCAATAAAATGGATGAGAGGTTATGCAGCCAAACCCGACCTTGGATCAGCTCCAGATCCTCGTGGCAGTGGCCGATACCGGCAGCTTCTCGGCCGCGGGGCGCAAGCTCAACCGGGCGCAGTCGGTGGTGAGCTACGGCATCGCCAATCTCGAAGCGCAGCTCGGCCTGAAACTGTTCGAACGCGAAGGTGTGCGCGAGCCGCAGCTGACCGATGTCGGCAAGGCGATGCTGGAGGACGCGCGGCGCATGATCGGCGTGCTGCAGCGCATCCGTTCGCGCGCCGACGGCTACCGGCAAGGACTGGAAGCGGAAGTGGCGATATCGGTCGACGTGGCGCTGCCTTCGCCGGCATTGGTGCGCGTGCTCAAGGCCTTCGAGGGGCAGTTCCCTGCGGTCATGCTGCGGCTTTACATCGGCTCGCTCGGCCTGATCGTCGACCAGGTCGTCAATGGCCAGTCGGATCTTGGCTTCGGCGGCCTGCAAGGCGATGCCGATGTCACTCTGCTGCGCATCGGCTTCACCTCGATGGTGCCGGCGGCGGCGCCGGACCACCCCTTGGCCAAACTGCCGAAGCCGGTGGCTGTCGAGGACCTGCGCGAGCATATCCAGCTCGTCGTCTCCGACCAGTCAGAGCGGACGCGCGGGCGCGACTATGGTGTGTTTGCCTATCGCACCTGGCGGCTGACCGACGTGCGCACCAAGCATGCCCTAATGCGCGAAGGTCTCGGCTGGGGCGGCCTGCCGCGCTGGCTGATCGCCGACGACCTCGCCAGCGGCAGGCTGGTGGAGCTCGATCTGGAGCCCTATCGCGAGGTGCGCTCGCCGCTCTATGCCATGCACCGCGCCGACCGCAGCCCCAAGCCGGCCGCGTCCTGGCTGATCGACGAATTCAAGCGCCAGCTTGGCTGCTTCAACGAGATGGAGCCGGGCGTGTGGATCGAGGAGGGGCCGGAGACAAGCCGTCCATGAGCGCGATCAGTACCGAACGGTAGTCCTCGGCGGACGCGCCGGCCTCGATGGCCAGAGCCGCCCGGTCGAAGGCGGCGGCCAGCAGCGCGGTCAGCGGCTCGGCCGGCAATCTGGTCATTGCCTGCGCGCGCATTGCAGCGACCAATCCTTCGCGCAGCGAGCGGTTGCCGTGGCGGTTGTCGATCTCGTCCATGGCCGCGCGTCCAAGCACCGCCGGCCCGTCGAGCAGCAGCAGCCGCGTGCGGCCGGGCACGCGCATCGCCTTGAGATAGGCGTCCGAGCCGGCGATCAGCGCGTCACGCGCCGACAGCGATGGCGGCGAGGCCTGATCGATCTCGGCCGCCACGGCCGCAGCCTCCTGCTCGACGACCGCCGCGAACAGCGCCTGCTTGTCGGCGAAGTGGTGGTAGAGCGCGCCGCGCGTGACACCGGCCTCGGCGACGATCTCCGGCGTGCCGGTCTCGGCATAGGACTTTTCCGTGAACAGCTTCCGCGCCGCGCGGATCAGATCCGCGCGCGTCGCCTCGGTGCGGTCACGGTTGGAGCGGCGTCCGGACTCTTCTTGCATACATGCAGCCTGTATGTTATTTACATTTACATACAGACTGTATGTTGGATGCGAGGAGAAGGAAAGATGAAGACGACCAGCTATTATCCGGTGCTGATGACGGGTGACGTCGCAGGCACCGCCGCCTTCTATGTCGAGCATTTCCGCTTCAAGCCGCTCTTCGAGAGCGACTGGTATGTGCACCTGCAGTCAGCCGAGGACAGGCGCGTCAACCTTGGCATCGTCCAGGGCGACCACGAAACGATTCCGGAGGAGGGACGGGGACGCACGTCCGGCCTGCTGATCAATTTCGAGGTGCGCGATCCGGACGCCGTCTATGAGCGGGTTGTCGCCGCGGGCCTGCCGATATTGCGTAGCTTGCGCGACGAGCCGTTCGGCCAGCGGCACTTCATCACCAGGGATCCCAATGGCGTGCTGATCGACGTGATCAAGCCGATTCCGCCGAGCGAGGAGTTCCTGGCGCAATATGCTGAAGGCGTGGCCGAGGGCTAGAGCGGGATGAGGTTTGTAGGAGTCGTTGGATTCCCAAATCAGCAATGATCTGATTCAACATCGCTGCTGGGCAGGAGGCCAGCATCGATGGCTGGATATTCGATGGATTTGCGCGAGCGGGTTGTCGCGGCAGTCAAGGTTGAAGGGCTTTCGCGGCGTGCGGCCGCCGCTCGGTTTGGCGTCAGCTACAGCGCGGCGATTGAATGGTTGAAGCGGGTGGACGAGACCGGCAGCGTGGCGCCGCTCAAGGTCGGCGGCTATAAGCCGAAGAAGATATCGGGCGCTTGGCGCGATTGGCTGGTCGAGCGCTGCCGGACGAAGGACTTCACCTTGCGCGGCCTTGTGGCCGAGCTTGGCGAGCGCGGCCTGAAGGTCGACTACCGCTCGGTCTGGGAGTTCGTGCACGCCGAGAAGCTCAGTCACAAAAAAAGACGTTGATTGCAGCCGAGCAGGATCGTCCGGACGTGGCGCGCCGACGGGCGCAGTGGGTTCAGTATCAGGACCGGATCGACCCCGCCCGCCTGGTGTTC
>NZ_MDDU01000030.1:0-18308 GCF_001854795.2 Mesorhizobium sp. LCM 4577
CACCGACGGAACTAACCTTCAACCGACATCATGAACCCGAAGGTGGGGGCAGTTCTTCATGACGCAAAGGGGGCAGTTCCGGATGGCGTTTGACAACGACAACATGACGGTGGACTCGCGCCACCAGCCTAGGAACTTCAACCAGGGTCGCCCGATATCGATAACTCGACGCGCGGCGGTAGCCGCACCGCGAAGATTCTGCCGAGCTTGCGCAATCGGCAACAACTCCGCCATGCCAACTCCCTCCGCTGCGTCCGGGCGGAGATGTCGCGCGATCCATAGGAGTTCGCTGCGTTTGACCCTCCGAACTTCGGGTCTCGCTCCGAGTGTGGCGCAGTGATGCAAATAGCGGTTTCGCTCGTCAGCGAATGGCACTTCGGGAAATAGGGCATCAGCGGCTTGGTCAGAAAAGCAAGAGCGATCCATGTCGAACCTCCAAATGAGAAAAGGTCCGCCAGCCGAGCTCCCGATTTATATTGCGTCAAATCGGGCCCAAATACTCAGTTGACAATGGGTAAAGCCCAGCACGGGGACATATGGATGGCCGCAACATAACCGGTGAACCCATCGGCCTGGAGCGTGCCGGCAAATCCGGCGAGCTCGCTCATCACGCTCTCGCCCGCGCCCATGGTGGCACGATACCAGGCGATCGGCGGCTCCTGCGAACYCGARTTGCGGTCGTCGGCGACGTAAACCCAGAGCGCGCCCTTGTGCGTCTTGCCGGGCGCCAGGATCGGAAACCGCGTGTCGTCGGTGTGGATCTTGGTGCGGGTACGGCCGATCTCACGGATGCGGTTGTAGATCGGATCGAGCAAGGCGGCGGCGTAGCCGGCGCTGCGCGCAAGCGTCGATCGCTCGATATCGACGCCCTTTGTGGCCATCATCTGTGCCTGACGGTAGTACGGCAGATGATAACCCCACTTGGCCATCATGATATGGGCGAGCGTGGCATAGCTGAGCTTGCCGCGTGCAATGGCCTTGGCGGGTGCCGGCGCCTGGATGATTTTATCGCAGGTCCGGCAGCTGTACTTGGGTCGAACGGTCTCGATCACCTGCCAGGCCTGGACGACCAGGTCGAGCATCTCCTCGTGATCTGCGCCCATGGCGCGCAGAGCGCCGCCGCAGCCCGGGCAGCACGCGCAAGACGGCTCGCGAAGGATCCGCTTGCGCGGCAGGTTCGGATTGAGCTTGCGCACTGGCAGCACCCCGGACCTTGTCGGTGTCGGAGACGATGGCCAGCTCGGCCTCGGGCGCGCCGGCGGCGAAATCGGTCTCGAGATCTTCGAGTTCGAGCAGCATCTGACCCAGCTTCTCGGACGAGCGTCCGAAGGCCTTGCGGTTGAAGCGATCGATCCGCAGCTGCAGGCGCTGGATGCGAAGTGCGGCCTCGGCGCGCTCTCTGCGCAGCTGCTCATCGCGTTCGGCGATGGTGATGTCGCGGGCAGCAACGGCCGCTTCCAGAAGTGCGATCCGGGCGAGGAAATCAGCGGTTGAGGGAGCTTGTTCCGACACCCAAATTACATACCCGAAACACCTCCTTCACGGAAGCAGAATCGACACAAAATCAAAGAGAAACGAGCAAAATCAGCCCGCCAAACGCGGCCGATAAGTTTTGCTCGGCCGGCGCCAGTCGATGCCGTCCAGAAGCAGCGAAAGCTGTGCCTTGGTGAGCGACACCGCGACCTGATCTTTGGTGGTCGGCCAGGCGAAACAACCTTCGGAAAGGCGCTTTGTAAAAAGGCAGAACCCCTGGTCGTCATGCGCCAGGATTTTGATTATATGACCCTTGCGTCCACGGAAGCAAAAGATCGCGGCGGTGTGCGGGTCGAGCGCGAGCACTTGCTGCACCATGCGTGCCAGGCTGTTGATCCCGCGGCGCATATCGGTCTCACCGCAGCAAAGGTAAATCCGGTCGGTCGGCACCACCGTGATCACTTGGTCAACTCCGCCAGGACGATGCGCAGCGCTGTCGGATCGACGGTTCCGTCGATCCGCAATCGCGCGCCGTTCGGAAAGGCGACGATGATCCTGCCGGCCGGGTCCGGGTAATCGGCGGCGGGCCGGTCGACCTCGGGCAGATCGCTCACCTCGATCCGCGCGAAGGTGGCCGTCGCCTGGTCGGCATCGGACTCGCCGCCGGCCACCTGCTTGCGCCACGCATAGAGCTGCGAAGGAGCTACGCCAAACGCTTGCGCGACCTCGTCACCGAAGACCCCGCCGCGCTCGCAAGGTCGACCAACGCGCGTTTCTCCGCGCAACTCCACAGCCTCCGTTGCCGCGCGCGGCCGGGCATCGTTGCACGATCTTCAGCCGCCGCGGCGCCGCTGATCTCGGCGACCACATCACCCTCTGCATGTTCCAATGTCATGGCGCGAAAGCTCCATGTTCATCGGCCTATTGCAAGGTGCCTTGGTGCATCGCTTACGCAGATCCGCAGGAAGTGGCACAGAGTGCGCATTGTCCTGCGCCCCGATTCCGGCTTTGCCCGGGAAGAGCTGATGGCCTGGTGCGAGGCCAACGGCGTCGACTATGTCTTTGGCCTTGCCCGCAACGAGCGGCTGGAGAAGAAGATCGCTCCAGCCTTGCAGGAAGCTCGCCTGGCATCCAGGAAAAGCGACCAGGCCGCGCGCGTGTTCCGCGACTTCATGTGGTCGACGAAAGACAGCTGGTCACGCCGACGGCGGATCGTCGCCAAGGCCGAGTGGACGACGCAGGGCGCCAATCCGCGCTTCGTCGTGACCTCGCTCAAGCCAAAGCGTTGGGCGGCACGGGGGCTTTACGAGGATCTCTACTGTGCCCGCGGCGACATGGAGAACCGAATCACCGCTCACACTATGCGCGCCAATCAGCTGCGGCTCTGGTTCGCCTCGTTTGCCCACGTCCTGATCTGCGCCTTGCGCCGGCCTCGCCCACACCAGGCTCGCCAACGCCACCTGCGGCACGATCAGGCTGAAGCTGCTGAAGATCGGTGCACAGGTCCGTGTCTCGGTGCGTCGGATCAAGGTCGCAATAGCTTCAGCCTGTCCATACGCGGACGAATTTGCCCTGGCCCACGCTCGAATATGCGCCGTGGCCCGCTGACGCCGCCGCGACCTGAACACTTTCCGCAAACAACAGAGGAAAATTGCAGAGCCCAGCACCGCCGCTCTCCGCGGCGCTGACTGCGCTCGTCCGCAAAATGGGGATGAGCAGCACCGACACGCGCCAGTAAAGACGCGCCTCGGGCCTGGGCGCGGTGAGAGAAGCGGGCTAGGGTGGTGAAAGCTGAGCGGATGCAGCTTGGACCGCGATGATCACCCGTGCCAAAACCGGATGAGTCTGTTCACGGCGTCGCTCTGTTGGTGGTGTATGCCATGCCCACCGCGCAGTAAGTGGAATTCCGAATTCCTGATCAGCTTTGCCAGCCTAAAACCATTGTCGGGCGGTACAATTGGATCATCTTTTGACCAGATGATCAACGTCTGTGGCTGAAGCCGGTCAAGATAAGGTATGATGTATCGCTGTTGTAGCGTCACATAGAGTCGCGTATTCGTTTCTTCTTCGGGCGCGTTCTTTAGAATCTCCCATCTTTCGCGCGTCTGGTGCCGCCGGTAGGCTATCCGCCGATATTCTTTTAGCTCGGCCTCAAAAGGATCGTGTCCGCCAGCGACATCGCCTTCACGCATGAATTCCTCTTCGGTTGGCATCGGCTTGCCGAGGTCGGAATAATATTCCTTCTCGTTGGCGTCCATCCAGGTTTTGTCGCGTTCGTCTCCAAATGGCGGCGATGAGGAGTTACCGGTGACCATTACGAGCCTGGAAACTAGGTCGGGACGCAGGATCGCGACGCGCGCGGCAACGAAGGATCCCTCTGAGTTGCCGACGAGCGTAATCTCCTTCAAGCCCATTGCTTCGATGAAACCAATCACGTGGTCCACACGGCCGAGGCGGTTGATATACTGGCCTGGAGGAGCGGGATTATCTGTCCCGCCAAATTGAAGCTGATCGAGCGCAATCACTCTGAATTGATCGGATAGACCGTGCAGCTGCCGAATCCAGGAGAGCCTTGCATCCCAAATCATCCCAGGCGACGCACCATGTAAGCATAAGATCGGATGACCGGTTCCCTTCTCATAGTACGACGTACCGATGCCTGCAACCGATATGCGACGCTCTGCGATCATTGGGTTCCCGACGGCCTGCTGGGACTGCGGAGTGTCCGCAGCGACGAGTCGACCGGCACCATCGGGGTGATGTGACATTTAGTATGCTCGCTATTTAGATAGGATTTCTAGTGTCACCAATTCATACCATAATAAATGGGCGGGTTTCGGCGAATCGTTGCATTTCGTGCAGGAAATGTGCGTGGACTTCGGGTTTAGAGTTTTACTTCAGCGCCAAACCGGACCCTTGGGGAAGCGATGAATGGCTGAAGCAGCCGCAAACCGTGGTGCGGGCATGTACAGCGGCGGCTGTGCCAATGTCCTCAACTTTGAGGGTGGCTCGCCCTCCACCGTGGTGGCGAGGATTGCTCGGAGAGGCCGAGCCGATCCTCATCGCAGGGGGATGAGCCGTGGCATATTCTAGAGAAGTTTTCCTCGGGATCGATGTGGCGAAGCTACGGAACGCAGCCGACGAGGGACGAACCGGCGAGGTTCGCTATTTCGGTGAGTAATGAAGTTCGATACGCCGTACGTGAAGCAACTCGGGGCCCGGCAAGAGCGCGTATACTTTTGCTCGGGGCGACCAATTGTCGACTCTGCCGACTGCTCCGCGAGATACGAGTGCACGGTCGTTGCGCCATCGCTTATTCCTCGGTGCCCAGGCCTCCATCCAGTTAGGCGCAGGCAGCTCTGCAAGTTTGGAAAGATGCGCACGACATAGGTGCGTCGGCGGATTTGTCGGGTGGTCGGCGAGCAGCCGACCTTCCTCAGCTTCGATATCGACGCACTCGACATCGCTTACGTCCATGGTACCCAGGCACCCGTTCTGGGGGAGCTTAGTGTGCGGGACGTAAAGGTAATCATGCACGGTCTACGCAACATCGACGTTATAGGCGCTGACGTCGTCGAGCTGCTGCCGGCACTCAACCCGACTGGCCACACTGCAATCTCTACCGTTCATGTGGCTACGAAATTTTGTGCCTGCTCGGCAAGCCCCGGGCTAATCGCAAGGCCGCCCGCTAACGAGAGGCGCGGCTGAGGGGGTCGACGGATTCGCCGAGGCGAAGACTCGGCCATGTAAGCACATCGCGCGGCGTCTGCTTAGCGAACGGCGTTCTTTCGACAGGCAGCCGCCCGGTACACACCCGCTGGACTTGTCCGCCGTGCCTTGTGGCTCGCGGCGAAGATCGATCCAGGAGTTCTTCAGGAGATCGCCTGCCGCCAGCGAGCGCGGATGATACCCCCCGCGTAGCCGACGATTACAGCTTCCTACGAACCCCTTGTCCGGCATGTTATTCTCGGTGCCATCGTGTGTTGTTGGGCCGGCAGGGATCGTAAATGCCATCGAGCTCGATGACACGCGCCTCAAACCAGGCCTCAGAGCTCCAACAGGTGATGCCAGTCGGCCGTTGGGCACCCGCTAGGAAGCGTCGAACACAGTACCGCCCCGACTTCCCTGGCGCACAGCGATGCCAAATCGCTCGAAGCCAGGTCGCGCCACTAGCGGAGCGGCCGAGATCGTCGTCGATCACTTCTACCTCGCGGAACCCCTGGCCGCGAGCGACGCACTTCCTGACAATCTGAAGGTCGGCAACACTAGCTCGATGTTTGGGCCAAGGTCTCTGAGTTTATCTCAAAACGAGATGGCGACGATACGCAAACTGAATTTGACCTAGGTCGCAGCGAGATCGAAGATGAGAGCAATGAATGCTCCTCTCGGTATTCATCCAGCAAATAAGCATGGGTTAACGGCGCAATTTGGGAAGGGGAATAAAATGACAATCTCTCGACGCGATCTCATCAAGACGGCCTTGGCCGCCGGCGCGGCTATATCGATGCCATCGGTTCTGCGTGCACGGACCGCGTCACCTTCGGTGCGCATGGTGAAGGGGAGTGACCTGCGCATCTTCGATCCAATTTTTACGGCAACGAACGTCACGGCCGACCATGGCTTGGCGATTTACGATACTCTGTTCGGGGTGGATTCGAAGTTCATGCCGCAGCCGCAAATGGTCGGCAAGTGGAGCGTGTCCGAAGACAAAAAGATCTACGCATTCGAACTGCGGGACGGCCTAGCTTGGCACGACGGCACTCCCGTGACCGCGGCGGACTGTGTGGCTTCGATCCGTCRCTGGGGCCAGGTAGCTCCAGGTGGGCAGTTGATCATGGTGCGTGCAAGCGACATCTCAAAGAAGGACGACAAGACATTTGTGATCTCCCTCAAGGAGCCGCTTGGCATTTTGATCGATCTCCTGGCAGATCTGACGCCGCCGTGCCTGTTCATCATGCGCGAGAAGGATGCCAGTCGTCCGGCAACCGAACAGGTCACCACGAATATCGGATCGGGGCCGTTCAGGTTCAATGAAGCGCTCGTCAAGCCGGGCGCGAGCTACACCTACGATCGCAATGAAAAATATGTTCCTCGCAAGGAGCCTGCGGACGGATTGGCCGGCGGTAAGATCGTAAAAGTCGATCGTGTAATCTGGGACAATATCTCCGACCCACAGACAGCATTCGCGGCCTTGCAGGCAGGTGAGATCGATTACGTTGAGCAGCCGCCCAATGACCTTTTGTCGGTCATCGAAAGCGATTCCAACCTTGTGGTCGATGTGCTGGACAAATCCGGCAAGAGCATGTTGCTGCGCCTCAATTGTCTTCAGAAGCCGTTCGACAACGTAAAAGCGCGGCAGGCGATGCTTCACCTGATCGACCAGGAGGCGTTCATGAACGTCCTGGCCCCGAAGTATGGCCGGTCGGTCACCTCAATATTCGGTGGCGATACGCTCTATTCGAACGATGAGAATACGGGCTGGTACAAGAAGGGCGGCGATCCAGAAAAGGCCAAACAGCTCTTCAAGGAGGCCGGTTATGCGGGCGAAAAGGTCGTGGTTCTGCAGGCGACGGATTGGGCGCCCAGCAATGATGGTTCGCAGTTGCTTGCGGCGGCCCTGCACAATATCGGGATCAATGTCGAGCTTGCGCCGAGCGATTGGGGTGGGCTCTCCACGCGCCGGGCGAAAAAGGATTCCGTCGAGAATGGCGGCTGGAGCATGTTCATTACCTCTGAGGCGGATTTCTCCCTCGCCAATCCGCTAGCTACCCCGCTTCTCCTCGCCAACGGAGAGAGCGCCTGGTATGGCTGGCCAAAAAATGATGAATATGAGGCGCTGCGGGCCAAGTGGGCAACTGTCGCAACGCTGGAGGAGCGCAAGGCCCTCGCGCGCCAGATGCAGGGGCTCTGGTGGGATTTCGTGGGCGATGTGAGGTTGGGCCACTATGTCTCGCCGATGGCCCGCCGCAAGACGCTTACCGGCCTTATTGGCCTGCCGCAGGTCGTTCCGATGTGGAACATGCAGAAGGCCTGAGCGTCGTGGCTGCTTACGTCTTTCGCAGGTTGGTTTCGACCATCGCCGTCATGGCGATGGTCGGGATCTTCGTGTTCCTGCTTCTCAGGCTGGCGCCGGGCGATCCGGCGGCGATGATCGCTGGCAAGTCGGCGACGGCGGAGATGATCGCCGGCATCCGCGAGAAGCTGGGACTGAACGATCCCATGCCGGTTCAGTTCATACATTGGTTGCGCGACATGCTGCGCGGCGATTTCGGCACCTCGATCTTTGCGGGACGACCGGTTCTCGAACTTATGGGTCAGCGGCTCGAGCCGACCCTTTCCCTGTCAATCCTGACTATGATCGTTTCGGGCACGATCGGGGTATCCTTTGGCATCTTGGCTGCGTGGCGCGCTGGTGGTCCAATAGACCGCGTCCTCACTGCCTTCTCGGCACTCGGATTTTCTGTTCCCGTCTTCGTTGTCGGCTACTTTCTCGTCTATTTCTTCGCAATGCGGGCACACTGGTTGCCGGTTCAGGGATACCAGCCCATTAGCCAAGGCCTCGGGCCCTGGTTCGAGCACCTGATCCTGCCAACCGCTGCTTTAAGTCTTGCCTACATCGCATTCATCGCCCGGATTACGCGGGCGAGCATGCTGGAAGTTCTTTCGGAAGACTATATGCGGACGGCCGCCGCCAAGGGTGCATCGTCCTTTGCCATGCTTTTCCATCATGCCCTGAAGAATGCCGGCGTCCCGATCCTGACCGTCATCGGCATCAGCTTCGCATATCTGATCGGTGGCGTCGTTCTCACGGAGACCGTGTTCAACATCCCTGGTATCGGTCGCCTGGTCGTGGATGCGATCAACAATCGTGATTACCCCATCATTCAGAGCGTGCTCATCCTGACTTCGGGTCTGTACGTCTTTATCAACCTGACGGTCGATCTTGCCTATACGCTGATCGACCCCCGCATCCGGTACTGATATGGCCCTCCTCTCCGCACCGGTTGAAGCTATGCCGATGGGTCGGCTGCAGCTATCCGACCTTCCCCGTCTGGCAAGGCGACATCCGCTGGTCCTCATAGGCGGCGGACTCCTGGCCCTCCTGATCATACTGGCGGTCTGTGCCCCGCTTTACGCCGGCGACCCGGTGAACATAAATCCATTCAAGCGCCTCCAGCCGCCCTCGGCCGAAATGTGGTTTGGAAGCGACAATCTGGGCCGCGACGTGTTCGCGCGAACGGTCTTCGGCGCCCGCATCTCCCTTATGGTCGGTTTATTGTCGGCGGCGTGTGCTGCTCTTGCCGGGCTTCTGATCGGCACCGTCGCAGGCTACAGCCGCGGCTTCGACAACATCGTCATGCGGATCATGGATGGCCTGATGTCAATCCCAACGATTCTGCTGGCGATTGCACTCATTTCCCTGACAGGCCCCGGCATCGGCATCCTCATCGTTGCCATCGCCATCCCCGAGACGCCGGCCGTCGCGCGGCTGGTTCGTTCCGTGGTCCTGGGAGTTCGCAAGCGTCCCTATGTGGAGGCCGCGCTCTGTGGCGGCGCGCGCCTGCCTAAGGTGCTGTGGCGGCATATCCTGCCGAGTACGGTTCCTGCGCTGATGGTCCAGAGCGCTACTGTCTGCGCGAGCGCAATCCTGACGGAGGCTGGGCTGAGCTTCCTCGGCGTGGGCGTGCCGCCGGAGATTCCGAGCTGGGGCAACATGATTGCCAGTTCGCGCCTATATCTCGCCATTGCTCCATCGACGATCTTCGCCCCTGGGATTTGCCTTGCCGTCACGGTCCTTTCCGTCAACCTGCTCGGGGACGGCCTGCGCGACATGTTCGATCCCCGCTCAAAGCGGAGGCGCTGACATGCTGATGCGAGAATCTGCAGAGGATGATGTGCTTCTCGACGTTCGCGACCTTGAAACGCACTTTTACGGCGAAGAGAGCGTCACCCGTGCCCTGGGCGGCATCAGCTTCCAGGTGAAGAAAGGCGAGACGCTCGGCGTCGTGGGCGAATCCGGATGCGGGAAGAGCGTCACCGCCCTTTCCATTCTTCGCCTGCTGCCGAAAGTGTCAGCCAGGACTGTCGGTGGCGAGGTCCGCTTTCGCGGGCGCGACCTGCTTGAACTGCCCGACCGGGAGATGYGACAGATCCGTGGCGACCAGATCGGCATGATCTTCCAGGACCCGATGACCAGCCTGAACCCGGTCTATACGGTTGGCCACCAGATCGCCGAGGCAGTGCAGATCCACACGAAAGTATCCCGCTCAGCGGCTGCGGCGAAGGCCGAAGAGATGCTGCGTCTCGTCCGCATCGCGGACCCGGAGCGTCGCGTCAACAACTATCCCCATGAAATGTCGGGCGGCATGCGCCAACGCGCCATGATCGCCATGGCTTTGGCCTGCGAGCCGGAACTGTTGATTGCCGATGAGCCGACGACCGCGCTTGACGTCACCATCCAAGCGCAGATCCTGCGGCTCATCGTCGATCTGAAGGAGCGCTCGGGTTCGGCCGTCATGTTCATCACGCATGATCTGGGCGTTGTAGCCGAGACATGCCAACGCGTAATCGTGATGTATGCTGGCCGGATCGTCGAACAAGCGAGCGTGATAGATCTGTTTGCGCGTCCGGCACATCCCTATACCCAGGGGCTCATGCGATCGCTGCCCGACCGGCGGCGCGGCCGCCAGCGCCGCCTTCCGGAAATTCCAGGCATCGTGCCAAGCCTGCGCGAGCCAATCGTCGGCTGCAGCTTTGCACCGCGCTGCCCCTTCGCAATCGACATTTGCCGCGAGAAGACGCCCGCCCTGCGAGATGTCGCGTTGAACCACTCGGCGGCCTGCTGGCGCGCCGAAGAGGTGATGGGCACATGAACGGTCCTCTGCTTAAAGTCGAGAAATTGACCAAGCATTATCCGCTTGGCTCGGGAATCTTCAAGAAAAGCATCCCGGTGATCCGGGCGGTGGAGGATGTTTCCTTTTCTGTCGAAGCGGGCGAGACGCTTTGCATCGTCGGTGAATCCGGCTGCGGCAAGTCCACCGTGGCGCGGCTCCTGATGCGGCTCGTGGATCCGACGGCTGGCCGCGTGCTGATCGAGGGAACCGACATTGCGGGCCTCAAGACGGACGCGCTTCGCGCCTGGCGCCGTCGCATGCAGATGGTCTTTCAGGATCCTTACTCGTCGCTGAACCCGCGCCTTACTGCCGGGCAAATTATTACGGAGCCTGTCGAGAGCTTTGAGCGTCTCGGCCGGAAGCAGCGTAACGCACTCGCCGCGGACCTTCTCCGAAAAGTCGGAATGTCACCGGATCTGATGCACCGGCTGCCGTCAGAATTGTCAGGCGGTCAACGCCAGCGGCTCGGCATTGCACGTGCGCTGTCGCTCGAGCCCTCGCTCATCATCGCCGACGAAGCGGTGTCAGCCCTCGACGTCTCCGTACAGGCACAGATCCTGAACCTGCTCCTGGATCTCCAGCAGCAGATGGGGATCGCCTTCGTCTTCATCTCGCATGACCTCGGCGTCGTGGAGCATATCGGCCATCGTGTTGCGGTCATGTATCTGGGGCGCATCGTGGAACTCGCGCCCTGCGAGGCGCTCTTTGCCAGGCCGGTCCATCCCTACACCGAGGCGCTGATCGCGGCAGCACCTGTGCCCGATCCGACCCGCGTTCGGCTGCAGGCGCCCGTCGAGGGCGAGGTGCCAAGCCCCATCAACCCTCCGACCGGATGCGCGTTTCATCCGCGCTGCCCGCTCGCCGTCGAGCGCTGCCGCATCGAAGTGCCGCCTCTGGTACCGATGGCGGACGGGCGCTCGGTGGCATGTCATGTGCGCGCTCCGGCCATTGGCGTGCCAGCGCCCGTAGCGGACAATTCTTCGCTCACTCCCGTCGCATAGCCAAGGACTTGGACACCGCAGATTTGAACACGGAACTTAACCCAAGTATCGCAAGAAGAAGCGGGACGAGGAGAAATCTATGAGCAACGAGAACGCTGGTCATCCGGCCGACGACGCACCCGGCTATGATGTGGTCGGGTCGATTTCAACGAACGTGGCGGACGGCTTCACGATGGTAGCAGTCGGCGACCTCATCGTATCACGAGCCGTGACCAAATCTCAGGAGTCTAGCTTCGGCGACGTCGTCAAGATCCTTCGCGATGCTGACACCACTTTTGGCAACCTGGAAGTCAACGCCTTCGATATCCGATCGTTCAATGGATACCCGCAGGCTGAATACGGAGGTGCGTATCACCTCAGCCTGCCAGAGGTTGGCCAAGATTTGAAGGCGATGGGATTCAACCTACTTGGCCGCGCAAACAACCATTCATTTGACTGGGGCGTTGAAGGCATGCGCGAGACCAGCCGAGTGCTAGATCAAAACGGTATCATCCATGCAGGGGTGGGCGAGAATCTCGCACAAGCCGGCGCGGCGCGCTTTTTCGAGACCTCTCGGGGTCGCGTGGCAATGGTCTCGTTTGCTACAACCTTCATGCCAATGGCCCGAGCGTGCGATCCCGCCGGAGAGGCGCCAGGCAGACCAGGACTGAACGCGCTTCGTTTAGCGCAGAGTATCGTGGTTTCGCCCGAAATGCTCCAAAATCTGAGGCATATAAGTTCTGCCTTGCCTAAAGACATCCGCTTTCAAGAAGATCCGGTTAAGGTCGTACTCGCCGGAACAACCTATAAGGCCGGCGACAAGGTCGGATACAGTTTCGAACCAGACGCACGCGATGTCGCCGACATTCTACGAAACGTCAGGCGCGGCAAGCAGTTCTCCGATTTTTGCGTCGTCGCGAACCACTGTCACGAGCCTGGGAACTGGAGCGACGAGCCGCCGGATTACGAACAATCCTTTGCTCATAGGCTGATCGATGCCGGGGCCGACGCATACATTGGCCATGGACCTCATCAACTGAGAGGCATCGAAATCTTTAGGGGTCGCCCGATCTTTTATAGCCTCGGAAATTTCTTCCAGGACGACTTGGGGACCCCTACGGGTGCCGAAATGTTCGGCGACTACGCCAAGGACCCTCGGGTCCACACGGATGCCGAGGTCAAGGTCGCAGAGATGGCCAGCTATTCGGACCCGGTCTTTTGGGAAAGCATCGTGGCGCGGAGCCAATTTAGGCAGAACCAGCTTGCCGAATTGCGTCTGTATCCGATTGAACTCGGTCGCTTGAGGAGATTTGCCGATCGCGGCGTCCCACGTCTAGTCAATCAAAAGCAAGCGAAGACCATTCTGGAGCGTCTACAGAAGCTCTCCGAGCCGTTTGGGACCGAGATCGTCATCGAGAACGATGTCGGTGTGATAAGGCTGAAGCCCGGAGCATCACTATAAAGTATCTCTAGCCCTCTCGAGGCACGTTGGATCTTAGGTCGCGATGTGCGGGCAACCCACGCGCGATAGAAACGCGTAGCGTACCGCATGCCAGTGTTAAAGCTAACCGGGATCGGTGACGATAGTCTCGCACTTCGAATTCAAGGGAACTCCGCAATGAGCGAAGCACCACACCTCACGTTTGATCTCGACAAGCCCGGCATGAGCAGCGGATATCTTGTTGTCCCAAGAGGCGCCGATTGCGAAGCTCTTTCGCTCCCGGTCTTCAGTCTCAACAAAGGCGAGGGACCACGGCTCCTGATCACTGGCGGATGTCATGGCGATGAATTGGAGGGGCCGATTGTTGCACGACGGCTTGTCAAGTGGCTTCCCGAAGCTCAAACGTGTGGAAGAATTGTAATCGCGCCGGTGCTCAATCCACCAGCCGTAAAGGCGTGCAGCCGTAATACGCCGATCGACGGCTTGAATCTCAATCGAGTGTTTCCGGGCCGCCGCGACGGATCAGTAACCGAACGGATCGCGGATGCCGTTTCGCATATATTATTGCCGTGTGCCGACACTGTCTTCGATCTGCACAGCTTTGGACTAAACTGGGATTTCCCCCCGTCGAGCACGACGCACCCAATTGTTGATCCCGATCTCATGGCCAAGACGCTCCAAATGGCAGAAGCGTTCAAACTACCCATGACGTTGGTTTGGGAACATCCAGGTTCGCCGGGAATGTTTGATACTTTGGCCCAAAGCCAGGGCAAGGTGTTCGTTTGCGCTGAATTCGGCGGCGGCACGGTCAGCTTCGACGCGATCGCGATCTACGAAGCTGGATTGCGCAACGCACTCATCGCGCTCGGACTCGTCGAGGGAAAGCCCGAGTATCCGACCTTCCGTCAACAGAAGGTCATCCAGACACTCGAAACTCGGCGCTCGTCCGATGAGCTGAAATCGCCTGGGCGAGGCATCTTCGAACCTCGCTGCTCGGTATTGGATGAAGTGAACCAGGGAGATGTCATAGGCGCCCTATACCCAATGGACTCGTTGACGGCCAACGCCATTGACATCCGTGCGCCGGGCACGTCCATCGTGTACGCTATTCGGTCGGGGGCGTATGTCGATGCAGACGAAGGAGTAGCCCTGATAGCGCGACCGCTAATCCGCTGAGTGCAAAGGAGAGGACAGGCCAGCGATAAAGCCTACCTCGAGAACTGGCGGCAGCGAGGACTGGGTTGACGCATTTGCGTTTCTCTCTGCCAAATGTCTGCGGCTGATGCGGTGCTCGCCTTGACGTGTCGATCGCTGGCTGGGAAGCAGCACGCATCTAGATTTTAATGCCGATGTGACGCGGCCCTTCTGGCCGGTAGCCGCTTTCGGACACCGCTTAGACTGTTAGCGCGGTGGGGACGATGGTGGATCTCACGAGAACGCTGCTCACTGTAGCCGGGTTCTGCTGAAGCATCGCATTGGAAACTCTTTCTTTCTTGTTGAGCTCAAGGGCCATGGCCCCTTGCTGACGCGGCCATCTGAAAACGCGATGGCGCGATCCGAAACATTATATTGGTGAACTTAACGTCACCTAGCGCATAGTTGGTGGTACGCCTCCGGCGAGGGCCGCCTTGCGCGAGCATGGCACGGTAGCGAGGCTGCGCTCTGTGGCCTGCTGCCGGTTTTTCGGACACGAGGTTAAGCTAACATAGCTTGTTCCTCGAACTCCACGGGGCTTAGATAGCCCAGCGTCGAGTGCCTCCGCCGAGGGTTGTAGAAGCGCTCGATGTAGTCGAATACATCCGCCCTGGCGGCATCTCTCGTCCTGTAGACCTTGCGGGCTGTCCGCTGGGTTTTCAACGACGAGAAGAAGCTCTCCATCGCAGCATTGTCCCAGACGTTGCCCGACCGGCTCATCGAACAGGTGATGCCGTGATGGGTCATCAGCCGCTGCAACTGCTCGCTGGTGTATTGCGATCCCTGGTCGGAATGGTGCAGCAGGCTGTCGGGCTTACCCCCGGCGCCATATCGCCATGATCAGGGCGTCGGTGACGAGTTGGGCTGTCATCTCGGCCTTCATCGCCCAGCCGACGACACGCCGGGAGAACAGGTCGACCACGGCGGGCAACGTAGAGCCATCCTTCGGCGGTGCAGATGTAGGTGAAGTCGGCGATCCATTGTAAGCGGTGCACCGAGGCACCTTTCCCGAAGCCGCCTGATGCGTGTATGGCGGTCAGCCGTTAGTCGGCGCGCCGGGGCGATCACTGGGGGTTATCATAACGGGTGACATAGTGGAGTTCGCGCAGGGCGGGGATGACGAGGGCGATATCTTTGTACGCCTCGTGCTCGATGAAGTGCGCGGTCTCGGGCCCCGGCCTGGGTTTGCCGAGGATGGGCCGCCCCTTCTTATCGACGCAGTAGATCAGGATCGGCAGCAGCAGGCCGTGGTTGGGGTTGTTGAGGTCGAGGAGCCGTTTCCAGCGTTTGATGTTGAGATTCATGGCCGCGTAGAACCCTTGGCATCACGGCCGTGGGTCGATGCCGCCGCCGGGCTTGGTGGTGAAGCGGGGCGCATAATCCTGCGGTCTGTCGAACAGCGTCTCGTTGATCCGGTTGTGGATCCTGGCGAGGCTGGCAAACACGGCGTGATCGGTTGCAGAGCCTTTGGCCAGGACGTCACGCCGCAACCCCATGAGCGGGCACATCCAGTCTTGCGGATCCGCGAACCGCGGCCCGGTGACCGATGCCGTTACGAAGCCATCCAGCGCCGAGACGGTCCTCACCAGCGGGCGGGGGTTGGTCTTGGCGGCCATCCAGGCCTCGAGCGCCTCGTCCGACAGCGCCATGTCATCGATCGCGCTCATGCCGCCAGGGGGAGCGGCATGTCTTGCCGGCGCACCCAGTTCCACGGCATCAGCTCATCCCAGCGCGAGGCTGGCCAGTCGTTCTGGATGCGCTCGATGACATCGGCCATGTAGGCTTCGGCATCGACGCCGCAGAGCTTGCAGGTCTCTATGATGCTGAGCACGACAGCTGACCGCTGGCCGCGGCGAAGTTGCCCGAGAAAAGCCAATTGCGCCTGCCGACTGTAAATCCACGAATGGCGCGCTCCGCGATCAGGTTGTCGGGCTCGAGCTGGCCATCGTAGAGGAAGCGATTGAACGCGCGCCATCGCTTGGTGCCATAGGCGAAGGCCTTGGCGATATCGGCATGGCGCGACAAACCCTTGGCCTGGCGCATGAGCTGTCGTCGCAGCGCCCGGACCAGGGGTCGGGTCCGCCCTCGTCGGGCGGTCAATCGCTCGGCCGGCGGGAGCCCCCGTATGTCTTCCTCGATCCGGTAGATCGCCTGGATACCGGCCATTGCCGTCGTGCTGAGCTCGGTCGGCTGGCTGTCGTGAACGTCAAATATCTTGCGACGCAGATGGGCCAGGCAGGCGGCTTCTCGAATGGCGCCGCCCCTGTAGATCTGAGTGTAGCCGGTGAACCCATCGGCCTGCAGCGTGCCGGCAAATCCGGCGAGCTCGCTCATCACGCTCTCGCCGGCGCGGCCCATGGTGGCACGATACCAGGCGATCGGCGGCTCCTGCGAACCCGAATTGCGGTCGTCGGCGACGTAAACCCAGAGCGCGCCCTTGTGCGTCTTGCCGGGCGCCAGGATCGGAAACCGCGTGTCGTCGGTGTGGATCTTGGTGCGGGTACGGCCGATCTCACGGATGCGGTTGTAGATCGGATCGAGCAAGGCGGCGGCGTAGCCGGCGCTGCGCGCAAGCGTCGATCGCTCGATATCGACGCCCTTTGTGGCCATCATCTGTGCCTGACGGTAGTACGGCAGATGATAACCCCACTTGGCCATCATGATATGGGCGAGCGTGGCATAGCTGAGCTTGCCGCGTGCAATGGCCTTGGCGGGTGCCGGCGCCTGGATGATTTTATCGCAGGTCCGGCAGCTGTACTTGGGTCGAACGGTCTCGATCACCTGCCAGGCCTGGACGACCAGGTCGAGCATCTCCTCGTGATCTGCGCCCATGGCGCGCAGAGCGCCGCCGCAGCCCGGGCAGCACGCGCAAGACGGCTCGCGAAGGATCCGCTTGCGCGGCAGGTTCGGATTGAGCTTGCGCACTGGCAGCACCCCGGACCTTGTCGGTGTCGGAGACGATGGCCAGCTCGGCCTCGGGCGCGCCGGCGGCGAAATCGGTCTCGAGATCTTCGAGTTCGAGCAGCATCTGACCCAGCTTCTCGGACGAGCGTCCGAAGGCCTTGCGGTTGAAGCGATCGATCCGCAGCTGCAGGCGCTGGATGCGAAGTGCGGCCTCGGCGCGCTCTCTGCGCAGCTGCTCATCGCGTTCGGCGATGGTGATGTCGCGGGCAGCAACGGCCGCTTCCAGAAGTGCGATCCGGGCGAGGAAATCAGCGGTTGAGGGAGCTTGTTCCGACACCCAAATTACATACCCGAAACACCTCCTTCACGGAAGCAGAATCGACACAAAATCAAAGAGAAACGAGCAAAATCAGCCCGCCAAACGCGGCCGATAAGTTTTGCTCGGCCGGCGCCAGTCGATGCCGTCCAGAAGCAGCGAAAGCTGTGCCTTGGTGAGCGACACCGCGACCTGATCTTTGGTGGTCGGCCAGGCGAAACAACCTTCGGAAAGGCGCTTTGTAAAAAGGCAGAACCCCTGGTCGTCATGCGCCAGGATTTTGATTATATGACCCTTGCGTCCACGGAAGCAAAAGATCGCGGCGGTGTGCGGGTCGAGCGCGAGCACTTGCTGCACCATGCGTGCCAGGCTGTTGATCCCGCGGCGCATATCGGTCTCACCGCAGCAAAGGTAAATCCGGTCGGTCGGCACCACCGTGATCACTTGGTCAACTCCGCCAGGACGATGCGCAGCGCTGTCGGATCGACGGTTCCGTCGATCCGCAATCGCGCGCCGTTCGGAAAGGCGACGATGATCCTGCCGGCCGGGTCCGGGTAATCGGCGGCGGGCCGGTCGACCTCGGGCAGATCGCTCACCTCGATCCGCGCGAAGGTGGCCGTCGCCTGGTCGGCATCGGACTCGCCGCCGGCCACCTGCTTGCGCCACGCATAGAGCTGCGAAGGAGCTACGCCAAACGCTTGCGCGACCTCGGTCACCGAAGACCCCGCCGCGCTCGCAAGGTCGACCAACGCGCGTTTCTCCGCGCAACTCCACAGCCTCCGTTGCCGCGCGCGGCCGGGCATCGTTGCACGATCTTCAGCCGCCGCGGCGCCGCTGATCTCGGCGACCACATCACCCTCTGCATGTTCCAATGTCATGGCGCGAAAGCTCCATGTTCATCGGCCTATTGCAAGGTGCCTTGATGCAACGCTTACGATCCATTTCTGGTCGGGCGAAATGAGAAATTGACCCCCGAACGAAACGAAGAACTGACCCCTCTCTTTTGAGAGGAAGAATCGATGACGAGCGAGTTTTCATCGCAACCTGCATTGTCTGGAACGGTGCGGGTTGGGGAGATGCGATCGGGGGAAGAAGTTTTGGCCATG
>NZ_MDDU01000031.1:0-15429 GCF_001854795.2 Mesorhizobium sp. LCM 4577
TTCCCCGGCTATTCGCCGCTCTCTCGCTTGCGAGAGGCGACGGGCGATACGGCAGGATCCTCAAATCTCTTGCTAGGACCGACCTGCTGATCCTCGATGATTGGGGACCGGAAAAGCTCAATGACGACCAACGTCGCGATCTCCTGGAGATCATTGAGGACCGCTACGAGCGACGCTCAACCATCGTCACAAGTCAGGTGCCCGTGGATCGCTGGTGGGAGATTATTGCAAACCCGACTCTTGCCGATGCCATCCTGGATCGCCTCGTTCACAACGCCTACCRCATCGATCTCACCGGTGAAAGCATGCGAAAACAGCGCCCGCTAGTCGCTTCCGAAAACACCGAAGCTTGACCTGAAACAAAACCCAACCCAAACATCAACGAGACCCAGGATCAGACCGAAAAACGTCCGGCTTCAAATCGGAATGGTGRCCGGAATGAAATCGGAATGACTGGCCGGCTTCAAATCGGAATCGGTGGCCGGCTTCATCGGAATACGCAGTCGAAGGTCTCCATGATGTCGTCGGCGATGAAGGGAACAGATGGCCTGAGCTTGGCAAACTCGAAATATCCGGCGAGCCGTAGAGCCAGGTAGAGCTGGAATCGCGCGCCTTTCGACAAAGCGTCAGCGACCTTTGACTGGCCATCATTCTGGGTCGCGATGAGGACCTCGCCGCCCTTTATCGGCTGGGTCGTTAAGCCTGTGTACCGGCCGCGCGTTATCAGTGCGAAAGCCTCGGAGGCCTCGCTCATCATTCCGGAGCGGTGACGTTCGCGGTAGACCCGGAGCGCGCTTGCCGCCGACATCACCCCAAGTTTCAATTCGATGTAACGAGCAGCCTTCTCCTCGATTTCGAGAAGAACTGTGCGGCGCTCCGCATCGATCCGGGCAACTTGGCTGTCGCCGCCAATCGCGTCGAGCTTGTCGGTCGCTCGAGTACGCCGGACGAGTTGCTGTTGTATGGCTTCATCGAGGTCAGCGAGGCGTCGCTCGATTTCGGCCTTTTCAATTGCCAGCCCATCGAGATCGACGCTCTCCAGCAATGAGCGCGCCTGGGCGAAGTCCTCGAGGGCGAGCTCGCTCGTCAGTCGTTCTTCAAGCTCGGCCACAGCGCTCTGCAGACCATCTCGCTCGCGAAGCCGTTCATCCCGCTCTGCGACTTCGGGAAGAGTTTCCACCCTGAAAGCGTCGAGCACTTGCTGCTTGGTCGTCTCGTGTGCCGCGATCTCGGCGTTCAACGCCTCCTGAGCGTCTTGTAACTTCTGAATATCAACCAGGAGATTCGCCCTCGCCTCACGGGCGCGCTCGGCTTGCTCCAGACGCTTGGTCAGCCTGACGCTCGCCTGTTCCGGCGCGTCCTCGCTTGAGGGATCCCCGGCCTGCGCACCAAGCCGGGCCACCTCTTCAGCAAATCCAGTCCTGTCCGCTTCCATCTTGCCTATGCGCATACGCATTCCCTCGCGATCCTGCAGGGCCTTTGAGAGCTCCGACAACTGATCGAGCACGCTTCCAAGCCCGGTTCCGGCGACGCCGTCTTCGAGCCAGGTGCCCTTCAGCGTTTCATTGACGTCAGCCTGCCATGCAGTGTCTCGCCGTTCGGCAATTTCAACAGCGAGTCGCCTGGCAGCCAGCTCCTCTTCCTTCGCGGCGACGCTCCTCAGTGCTTCCGCGCGTTCCGCGTCGACCTTCGCCTGCCTGTCGAGAAAGCGCTCGGCCGCGACCACCATGGTCTCCATGGCCTCACCGGCTTCCGGCTGAATTCCAACGCTTCGAAGAGCCGAGGCCAATCCGAGGTGGATCCGCTCTCCTTCGGCCGTCGCGCGTCCAATCCTTGCGCGCGCGAGCAGGATGTCGTCCAAAGCGCCAAGCGCGTCAGCGTGTGCGGACAGCCGCTCCTCCAGAAGTCCGATCAAGAGGTCGAGCGACTGCTCCTGGCAGTCCTCAAGCAAGGTGCCGGCCATTCGCTTGATTTCAATTGACGCAATTTCCGCGCGCTTGGCCACACCCGCGAGTTGGCAGCTTACGCGCTCTATTGTCGCTTCGGTCTCGGCCGCCTTCTGCCTGATTGCGCGCAAATCCGCGAGCTCGCCCGCATGGGCCAATCGAGCCGCTCCGACATGATCGTCCCTGGCCAGTGCTGCTGCAAACACGTCTGCGGTTTCGACCTTGAGGTCCGCCCGGTGATTTCGCCAGGCCTCGTCCCTCTCGCGTCGTATGGCTGCGGCTGTGTCATCGTCGGCGATCTCGGCCGAGGCGCGGACAGCAGCCAGCCGCAACGAAGTAGATGTTCGACTTTGTTCATGCTCAACCAGACGCTCGGAAAAGACTGCCTTGTCCCTTTGAAGATCCGCGGCCAGTGTTTTCCAGGCAGCCATCTGCATCGGCGGCGGAACTGGCATTTTCGAAAGTGCCTCCGCATCCCCCGACCAAGGCCGAAGGCGCCGCATTGCATCGGCCAGCCCTGTTTGCCGCTCGTCCTCGAACGCCACCGCCTCTGCGATTTCGCGTTTATGACCGCTGGCCTTGGCTTCCGACACGGCTGCCATCAGTCTGGCTCTTGCGGGCTCGGGCACCGCCCTCTCCTCGCCAACGCGGCCTCGGGCCGCATTGAGCCCGTCGAGCGCGGCAGCGGCCTCATCGCGGGCCATCCGCAGGCTCGTCGTGATGCCGGAGCGTTGTTCGGCCATGGTGCGAAGCGTGCCGACCACAACGGCCGGCAGGATGAGCCGGGACGGATCCTGTTCGGCTGACCTGCCAAGCGCGCCGAGACAGCTAGCCACGGTCTGGTCGAGCAGCTGGACCTCCATCTTACGGGTCGGCAAGTCCATGCCCGCGGATAGATAGCGCGCCTTGCGGTCGGCAAGTGCTCGCACCTGCTCCGAGATCGTCAGCACGGCCTCGTCGATAGCGATTGCTTCGATCTTTGCCTTTGTACGATCGATCTCATCGGCATTGGCGTGCAGACGGGTTCTTAAGCGTGCGTCCTGGCCGATCAAGTCCGGTACGCTACCACTCCAGGTCTTGGCAGGAGACAGCATGTCCGGCAGTTCAGCCAGCCTGCTTGCCTTGCGTTTTATTTCGGCCAGAAGTGGCGCGGCGCGTGCATATCGCTCGATCGTGGCGAGCCGCGCCGACAACGCCGCGCGTTCAGCCAGGCTGCGGTCATACTTTTCGTGGGCCTCCGCCCGTTCCGCCTCAAGCGCTTCGAATGTCGAGGCCAGCGTGTCGATCGCCTCCTTGCGTGACTTGAGTTCCGCAAACCGTTTCTTCAGMAGCGCGATTTCGGTCGTCTGGGCCTGTTTGCGGTGGAGCCCGTCGGCCTCCGCCTCAAGCGCCGCCAGGACATCGCTGGCGTGGCCGAGTCCGGCGCTGGCGGTGAAAAGGAGCTTGCCGAGATCGCCGCGCGATTCAAGGATCGCCTTGCCGCCCGCTTCCAGCGTCTCGTCATCGAGCGAGAACATGCTGCTGTAAGCTTCGCGCGAGAGTCCGGCGAGCTGCGCCGAAATGGCAATTTCGCTCAGCGGCCTGCCTTCGGCATCATGCAGCGAATTGCTGCGGCTTTTGGTGCGGGAAACGGCAAGCGCCTGCCCCTCGAATTCGAGCAGCCCGCCGATGCGCATCGAGCTATAGTCGTGCTGGAAATTATACCGACTACGCTCCTCGATGCCGAAGAGCAGATCAAGGTAGGCCGAAAGCGCCGTCGACTTGCCGGCCTCGTTCAGCCCGAAAACGATATGCAGATCGGGCCCTGAAACAGGCTTCTCCCCGAAATCGATCGCCTTATCGGTAAACTTGCCGTAGCGGGTCAGATCGAGGCGCCGCAATCTCATCGCGTCGCACCTGACTTGAGCCTCGCCGTGACCAGGTCGACGCCTCCGGCAAGCACATCGTCGAGAAACCGTTCCAGCCCCGCTTCATCCTTGCCGGCGAAACCCCTCGCATCGGGGGGCAGGTCCGCGATCGTCTTTAACACGAATTCCCGCGCTTCGGATCGAAATGCTTCTGACCCCGCATTGGCGCGCATGGACTCTGCGAGCTCCAAGGTGGGATCGGCAACGTTGCCCGAATCTCTGAGAACGGGCGCCGAAAGATCAAGATCCAGCCTCTCCACCCAGGTGTCGCCCACCTGCTCAGCCGCCTGCTCGGCTTCCGCGACAGCCAGGTCTCGGTCGCGCATCAGCGACCATGAAAGGGCGGAGGTGCCGACCAAACCGAGGCGGGCAACAAGGTAGCGCGATCTGGCCTCCTTTCGGGCTTGTTCCAGGCCTGCCCGGATGCGGATGACAGCCTCGCTCCATTCGGCTGTCCCCGTCAGATCGACACCCACACGCTCGAATTGCGCGACACTGGTGAGCCTCTCCTCGATCTTGACGGAGCGATCGTTGCGAACGGTGACCAGCGTGACCGATTTCTCGCCCGCCTCATTGATGTCCCTCCCTTGAGGAATCCCTGGCATCACGAGCGTGCTCGCGCCGGAATAGACCTGACGAACGTGGATATGGCCAAGCGCCCAATAGTCAAAGCCGTGGCCGTGAAGGTCGGCGACGCTGCAAGGTGCATAAACGTCATGGCCCGGGGAACCAGCCAGGCTTGTATGCATGATGCCGATGTTGGCAGCTCCCTCCTGGGGGCGAGCATATTTGGGCAGCAGGCTTTCGGGCGCCTTGGGGCTGGCGAAGCTCAACCCATGGAAAGCAACATCTATCCCGGAGCCAGGCTGCACCACAGATTGGCAGCGGCCGCCAAAGATCGTCACCGTGTCTGGCAAGACGAGCTGCTTGGTAATGCGCGACATGGCGTCGTGATTGCCGCGGATCATGTAGACCCTGACGCCGGCTTGATGAAGGCGCGTCATTTGGTAGGCCAAAAAGCGTGCCGTTTTCATCGAGGTTTGGTCGCCGTCATAAAGATCGCCGGCGATCACAAGCGCATCGACCTGCTCCGTTAGGCACAAATCCACGACGGCGATGAACGCCTGACGGCTGGCATCTCCGACCAGCTCGGCAAGCTCCGGATTGCGCAGCGCAAGGGAGCGCAGTGGCGAGTCGAGATGGATGTCGGCCGTATGAACAAATCGAAATGCCATTCGAAGGACTCTCCGGGCCTGAACGAAAAGCTCAGGCAAAATGCTGGCCCTAAGTCAATCTAGCTAGCCGGGCCGTGATGGCGCACGGTGAAGACAGCTTGGGTCTCGGTATCAAAGTCCGGCAGCGTTCCGCAACAGTCCTGGTGAGTGAGGTCGCGAAATTAGGGTCCGACCGCCCTTTCTGACGGTGCATTCGCTTCCCTCCCCTTTTTCTTGGCCGACCCAACTATCGCGTGGATAAACAACGCGATTGTATTCGCGTGACCGGCAAGACCCTTTTATATCCTGAAAAAATTGCTAGTCTGCATGTGGGGGCTGGGGTCAAATGCAATCTGTTGATAGTTCAGAGTTAGTAACAAATGGTGATGCGGTAGCCGAACCCTCGTCGGCCCCGAGCATAATCGCCGACGTCGCATCCAGCTTCACTTATGCATCCTATCAGAACGCAATTCCGGTAATCCGGTCTATCCGACTGGATAACGACACCGCCGGCAGCCTAGAGAGTTGCCGCCTGGAACTCACCTCATCGCCGTCGTTTCTGAGACCGAAGACCTGGGCAGTTGACCGTCTCGTTCCTGGCGATAGGCTTCAACTGAGCGACCGCAAGGTCGAGCTCGATTCCGCATATCTTGCTGGCTTGAACGAGGCCGAGCGCGGCGAAATCACCTTGCGCCTTTCTGCGGCTGGCGAGGTCCTGGACGAACGACGCGTGACGGTCCGGCTGCTCGCGCGCGACGAGTGGGGCGGCGTCGCCGACATGGCGCAATTGCTTCCGGCTTTCGTCATGCCCAATGACCCTGGCGTTGCGCCGATCCTGAGAGCGKCAGCCGATCGCCTTGCCGCGCATGGGCATCCCAGTGGCCTTGACGGGTATCAGTCGCAAAACCCGCAGCGAGCATACATGTTGGCTGCAGCCGTTTATTCTGCGATCACTGGCATGGGGTTGCACTATRCCGAACCTCCGGCGAGCTTCGAGAGCCGCGGGCAAAAGATCAGGCGTCCCACGACGACCGCCGAGGAACGCCTGGCGACCTGCTTGGATACTTCACTTTTGTTTGCCGCCACCCTTGAAGCTGCCGGCCTGCACCCGGCCGTGCTGATGTTTGACGGGCATGCAGCTGTCGGCGTCTGGCTGGCTAAGCGAACCTTCGCCAACGCGGTTGAACCAGACCAGATGGAGATCCGCAAGGCGCTTGCGTCCCGCGAATTCATCGCGTTTGAAACCACAGGCGTCACTCACCGGCCCGCGCTCACATTCGAGGCGGCGCAGAATGCGCTCGGTATCCGGCTCGCGGAAGAACAGGCGCATGCATTCGTTGCAGCCATTGACGTGAGGCGATCGCGCAGCGGCGGCATTACGCCCCTCGCCTCGCATGAGCCTATCCGGCGCAATGCCACCGATGAGGAGTCGTCTGCGGCCGTCGCGGCTTTGCCGCTTCCCGCAGCGCCAGCGATTGGCRCAATGCCAGCCGAGGCCGTCGAGATAAAGCCAACCACAGCCGCTGGTCGCATCGATCGCTGGCAGAAAAAGCTGCTCGACCTGACGCTTAGAAACCGCCTTCTCAATTTTCCCGATTCGAAAAAGACGATCCCTTTCTTGTGTACTGACGTCGCCTATCTCGAGGACAGGTTGGCGAATGGCGCCGCGGTACGTCTCATTTCCTTGCCCGAGCAGAACCCTTTGGGGGAGCGAGACGCGGAGCTCTATCGCGATGTCCATGGTCGCGATCTGCAACGCGGGTTCGCGGCTGAAGCGCTGCTCAGGGATGAGCTCGCCTCAACGCTGGACGTCCGTCAACTTGAGGCCAGATTGATCGATCTCTACCGCCAAGTGCGCAATGACTTCGCCGAGGGTGGCGCAAACACGCTGTTCCTAGCCGTGGGTTTCCTTCGCTGGAAGAAGAAGCCCGAAGATGAGCGCAGCTATCGAGCTCCACTGCTTTTGGTGCCGGTCCGGCTTGAGCGGCGCAGCGCGAGCTCGCGCTTCACGATCCGCTTCCATGAAGACGAGCCGCGGTTCAACGCCACCCTTCTCCAGTTCCTCGAGCGGGAGTTCGAACTTCGCCTTCCGCAGTTCGCCGGCGATTTGCCGCTCGACGACAGCGGAATCGATGTGCCGCGCATCCTATCCTCCATGCGACAGGCGGTCCGCGATGTTCCTGGAATGGAGGTCATCGACGAAACCGCCTTGTCGACATTCTCTTTCGCAAAGTTCTTGATGTGGAAGGACCTTGTCGAGCGAACCGATGCACTGCGACAGAACAGGGTCGTTCGCCATCTCATCGACACGCCCGAGCAGGCGTTCGAGAACTCGGGTGGTCAATCAGCCTTTCGTGATGAGGCCGAGCTGGACCGCGCTTACGAACCCTCCGCCATCATAAGCCTCCTTCCCCTCGATTCATCTCAGACCGCCGCCAGCCTAGCGGCAGCCGAGGGGCGCGACTTCGTGATCGTCGGGCCGCCCGGGACGGGAAAAAGCCAGACGATCGCTAACATGATTGCCAACTGTCTGGGCGTAGGCAAGACCGTCCTGTTCGTGGCGGAAAAGACGGCCGCACTCGATGTCGTCTACCGCCGGCTGCGGGAGCACGGACTTGGCAACCACTGCATCGAACTGCACTCGAACAAGGCCGATCGGAGACGTTTTCTGGCGCAACTGAAGGCTTCGTGGGAGCACGGAGGTAACGCCGACGCGTTTCAATGGATCGCAGTCAACGAGCGGCTTCGCCTGCGTCGGGATGAATTGAATGCCTATGTCGAGGCGCTTCACAAACGCTATCCAAACGGATGGACGCCCTATCTGGCGTTGGGCATAGCGCTGAAGTCGAACGACCAAGCTGCGCCGGCATTCGCGTGGCAGTCGTCCGATGGGCACGATGCGCAAACTCTTCTTGACCTGGAGGAGTTGGCCGCGCAAATCGGCCTGGTGTTCGCGTCGGTCGAACGTCAGCCAGCGTTGGATCTGATCGATGCGGGAGAGTGGAGCAGCGATTGGCAACTAAGGTTGCTGGCCGCCGCGACGTCCCTGCACTCCGCCATCGGGCAATTGACGGCATCGATACGGGACTACCAGTCCAGTCTTGGTCTTTCGCCTAGTGAGACGTTCTCGCATACGGAACTCCAGTCGCTAACAGGCTTGGCATTGGTTCTGTCTCAAACTCGCAACCGCGATATCTCGATTGCATACGACCGAGATTTCTCGACCTTCGGGGAAGCGCTTGCCGAGTTGGAACGCGCGATCGGGGGTTATCGCGAGAGCGAGCGCGGCCTCTCCGCCACCTACGACGTCGCGACCGTCCGGCACCTCGATTTGGATGTTCTGGACCGCCAATGGCGTGAGGCGACAGAATCGTTTTGGCCGAGATCGGCCCTCGGCAAGCGCAAGGTTCAGAAACTGCTTCAAAGCCGCATACAGCGTGGTACCGCGGACCCTGGCACGCACCTTCCTCTGCTCCGCCGGATGAGGGAGTTTGTAGCTCAGGTCGACCAAAGCCCGTTGGCGGGCAAGCCGCTACCGATCGAAGGTCTGACAACGGACGTGGCGGCTGTCGCGAGCATACTCGATTCCGCCCGGCGTCTCCGCGCGGCACTTCGCATTCCTGGACGGAGCCAAGACGAGTTTCGGGCCGTCGTTCGCTCCGTCGCACCAAGTCTGCGTGGCACCCTTGAAAACGACCGACTGCGCGAGGCGGGTGACCGGCTGCTGGCAGCCGCCAAGCAGTTCGACGCCGTGCGATCGGAATTCGGCGAGGTTTCGGCTCGGGAGATTTCAGACCCCACGGATGGTCCTAGCCTTGAAGCGCTCAGAGCCAAGCTGATTAAGCTAGCGGACGCTCGAAACCTGCTTCGCGATTGGTCGGAATGGTGCCGGGTGAAAAGGCAGGCGATCCAACGCGACCTGGCACCTCTGGTTGAGCAGATCGAGACGGGAGCGATAGCCGCCGACAAGGCGCGCCCGGCCTTCCGGGTGGGCTACGCAAGATGGTGGCTGCCGAAGGTTCTCGACGGGGACGCGGTATTACGAAATTTCCGCAGGTTCCAGCACGAGAACGCGATTACGGAATTTCGCGAGATCGACGATCTTGTGCGCACACAAGCCACTCAGCGCGTGGTCAGCGCGCTCGCGCATGGGCTTCCTTCTGTACAAAGCGTGTCGCGCAATTCCGAACTTGGGTTGTTGCGGCACCAGATGGAGCTCCAGCGGCCAAGTCAATCTATCCGGGACATGATCGGTAAGATGCCTGAGAGCTTTGCCAAGCTTGCGCCCTGCATGTTGATGTCGCCGCTATCGATTGCCCAGTACCTTCCTCCAAACCAGGCCTTGTTCGATGTGGTGATCTTTGACGAAGCTTCGCAGATCACCACCTGGGATGCAGTGGGCGCGATAGCCAGGGCGCGACAGACCATTATTGTCGGCGATCCCAAGCAGCTGCCGCCGACCAATTTCTTCGGCCGCAACGAGGACGACGAGGAGATTGCCGACTACGAGAAGGACCTGGAAAGCATTCTTGATGAGGCAAGGGCGTCCGGAATTCCGGTGCGCGATCTCAGATGGCACTACCGCAGCCGCAGCGAGTCGCTGATCGCGTTCTCGAACTATCATTACTACCGAAACCGCCTGGTGACGTTCCCCTCGCCGGCGGTCGATGATCGTGCGGTGCGGCTGCACCGGGTGCCTGACGGCATCTACGACCGCGGCAAGAGCCGCACCAACAAGATCGAGGCCATGGCGGTCGTCAGCGAGGCCGTCAGTCGCATGAAGGGCTGGCTGGCGCTGCCGGAGAATGGCCGGCCGACGCTCGGCGTAATCACATTCAACGCGCAACAGCAATCGCTGATCTTGGACCTTTTCGATGCCGCGCGCCGGGATCATCCGGAACTCGAATGGTTCTTTGCCGAAGATCGGGTCGAGCCCGCGATCGTAAAGAACCTCGAAAACGTCCAGGGTGATGAGAGGGATGTTATCCTGTTCTCGATCACGTTCTACAAGGACGGCTCCGGAAAGCCTCCGGCGATGGACTTCGGGGCTCTCAACCGAGATGGCGGCGAGCGGCGCCTCAACGTGGCGGTGACTCGTGCGCGACAGGAACTCATCATCTTCTCCGGCTTTACCGCGGACCAGATTGATCCGTCGCGAAGCAAGGCGATCGCAGTTCAACACCTGAAGACATTCCTCGACTATGCCGAACGCGGCCCGATCGCTTTGCCTGCCCAGGATCTTGGATCTGTCGGCGGTTTCGATTCGCCGTTCGAGGAGGCAGTCGCTGAGCACTTGGAACAGCGGGGATGGATCGTCGTCCCGCAAGTCGGGATTTCCGACTTCCGCATAGACCTGGGCATCCGCGACCCGGATCTTGTAGGAGCGTATCTGGCAGGGGTCGAATGCGATGGAGCGACCTACCACAGGTCAGCGACGGCACGGGACCGCGACAAGGTCCGCGAGCAGGTGCTTAGAGGGCTTGGCTGGACCATCTTTCGTGTGTGGTCGACGGACTGGTGGTTCGACGCGAAGGGCTGTGCTGAGCGCCTCCATACCAGCCTAGAGGGACTGCTTGAGGAGAGTCGGGCGCGTCGTTCGAGCGAACAGACGGAGGAGGTGACACGCTGGGAAATGGGTCAACAGGTCGAGCCGACAAGCGAGCCCATTGACCAGGCGCCGGTCTCAATCGAGGAACCTCTGCCTCTCCCGACTACGTCCGAGGTCGAACTGGTCTCGGCAAATGTTCCCTCAGCTATCGAGCCTTCGGGCTTTGGAACATTTTCAACGATGGGGGGTCAGCCGGTCCAAGGAGATGTCGAGAAGGGACGTTACCGGGTGACCGATCTCACTGCCTTCCGGGTGGACCCCGAGCAATTCTTCGAGTTCAGCTACAGGACCACGCTGCAGGACATGGTCGCGGCGATCGTCGAGACCGAAAGCCCGGTGCGAACAGACGTTCTCGCCCAGCGCATAGCCCGGGCACATGGGTGGCTCCGCACGGGTGGACGCATCCGCGAGAGGATAGACCTGCATCTGAGGGACTTGGATCGCACGCTGGAGTCGAGCGGCGAATTCATTTGGAAGAAGGGCGGGATTTCGGACTTCTTGGCCTATCGTCAACCCGCCAATGACGAAGGCCGACGTTCGATTGGCGACATACCGCTGGCTGAATTGGCCTCAGTGATAGTCGACAATCCCGGACTCCTCGATATGGCCGATCCTGCACGCGATATGGCCCATCTCATGGGTGTTGAGCGCCTTGCGGCGGTCTCTCGTGCACGATTGGAGGAAGCGATCTTAAAGGCGAGGCGACATCTTACTGGATCCTCATAGACTCGAATCCTACAGAAACACGCTAAATTTTTTTTGGGGGGTAGCACCATGGCGGGCACGCCAATTGATGATGTTGTCGATTGGTCGACAAAGCTCTCAGCCTGGAAGCAGGACGCGCTGCGGCGGCTGGCGATCTCGAATGAGCTAACAGATGATGACATCGACGCTTTGCTGGCCATGGTCAAGCATGCGGCCGGCTTCGCGCTCACAGTGCCGCCGCCCTCCCCGGTACCGTTTACCAAAGCCCACTTCGGGAATGGAGAATATCAACCGATCGTCCTCAAGCGCATCGCCAATGTCGAGAACGTCAATCGGCTGGTGTCAAAGGCATCACTTACATTCTGTCCAAAGGCTCTGACGATCGTTTATGGCCGGAACGGGAGCGGCAAAAGCGGTTTTGTTCGCATCTTTCGTACCGCTTGCCGGACGCGCGTCGAAAACCAAGCCAAGCTCAAGGTTCTTGCCGACGTCTACGGAAGCACGCCCGGCCCTCAGTCAGCTGACATCGTGATCGATGCCGGCGAAGGTGAGCTGGTAATTCCTTGGTCGCCGGGCAATGCAGCCTCATCGCAGCTGATGCAGGTTGCGGTGTTCGACACGGCCTCGGCTCAGCTATATGTCGACGGCGGAAATCAGATACGCTTTCTTCCTTTCGGACTAGCTCTGCCGCATCGGCTGAACGCAGTCTGCATAACCTTGAAGGAAAAGCTTGAAACAGAACGGGCAAAGGAGGTCGGCAACAAAGTCGAACTGAGCGCGATCACGTTCCCCATCCAGCGCAATACCGCAGCCCAGATCTTCAACGGTCAGCTGAACAGATCCACCCCTGACGCACAGATTGAGGCGGCAACGACGTTTGCCGAGAACGATCAAAAGCGTCTTGATGAACTCACTGCTACCCTTTCCGCCGGTGCTGCCGCAGTCGCTGACGTAAACGCGCTTTCGAAGTGGATTGACGGCCTCATCCAGGAGGTCAAGGAGGTGGGATCGGCTTTCGCCGATCCCGCTCTGGAAGAGCTCCGAAAGCTCCGCGCCTCAGCAGTCGCAGCACGCCAAGCCGCGACTTTAGCGGCTGGCGAGTTGTTCACTGACGAGCCGCTGCCAGGCGTCGGGAGTGATGCATGGCGAGCGCTTTGGGCTGCGGCGCGCAATTACTCGGTGAAAGAGGCCTATAAGGACAAGGACTTCCCGGTTCTCGTGGCCGACGACGGGGTGGCAGAATGCGTGCTATGCCAGCAGCCGCTTTTGTCGGATGGTGTTGCTCGAATGCAGCGCTTTCAGAAATATATGGACGACACCCTCGATGCCGCAGCTCGAAAGGCGGAGCAAGTGGTCGAAGATGCCCTCAGGGGTCTCCAGGGCCTGGCTCTACTTGGCGCCCACGACTTTGCCGATCGTCTCGAACAGGTAGGAAAACGCGACGAGGGGTTGGCGAGCGTGCTCGCAATCCTCCAGGGATCAGCGGTCGCACGGCGAGCAGAGGCGCTCGCAAGATTGCAGGGTGAAGAAAGTGGCACCGTTGCTCCTCTCACCCTGCCAATGGAAGAGATGGAGGCTTTCGCGCTCAGACTGAAGGCGGAGAAAGACGGGCTTGCACAGGCCGCCAATACCGAAGAACGAACCAAACTCGAGGCCGAGAAGGCTGAGCTTGACGACCGAAAAATGCTTGCCATCAACAGAGCGAAGCTCACGGCGCGACGGGATTTGCACGTTGTTGACGATGCCTACTCGAAGGCTCTGGCTGATGTTCAAACTCGTGGGATTACGCAGCGCGCAAATGAGTTGGTCGACGCCCATCTGACAACAGCAGTCATCAAGCGTTTTGATTCCGAAAGGGCCCGCTTCGACATCATGCACCTCAACGTGGGCCTTGCACGCAAGAGCAATCAGACGAAGGCGGAATTCGAGGTCGATCCCAAGACAAGACTTACGAAGGTCACCTCGGAGATTCTCAGTGAAGGCGAGCAGCGTGCCTTGGCACTTGCCGGGTTCCTGACCGAAGTCGCGTTGACCGACGGCTCAGGACCGATCGTGATTGACGATCCTGTCTCGTCTCTCGATCGTGATCGAAGCGCCAAGGTTGCTCAGCGGATTGCGGAGGAGGCGTCCAAGCGACAGGTCATCGTGTTCACGCACGATATTGTCTTTTTCAACGAGCTTTGTAGCGCGGCAGATCAGGTTGGCATCGAACCCGTTACGGTCGCGTTGTTCAGCGACAAGGCTGCCGCGGGCAAGGTGGATACGGCGGGGATGCCCTGGAAGGGCCAGAATGTCGCCAAACGCATCGGCCGACTGAAAAATGACGCGGCACCATTGGCAAAGCTCCATGCAGTTAGCCCGGCGGACTACGAGTATCAGGTGAAGAACCTCTATGGCCGATTGCGCGACACCTACGAGCGCGTTGTCGAGGAAGTGGTCTTCCGGGACATAGTCCGGCGGGGAACGGACGTCATCCAGACCCAGTTGTTGCGCTATGTTCGACTCCCAGACGCGCTGGCAATTCGATTCCATGAGGGCATGACGCGCGCGAATACCCACAGTCATGACAATCCGGCGGCTGACACGGTGTCCGTTCCCCTTCCCCATGAGTTCGCCGAGCATATTTCTGAGCTCGAGACCCTGATCTCAGACCTCAAGGCTGAGAGCGAAGCCGCCGAGGCAGCTCGCCCACAGATGAGGCCTAAGAAATAATACTTGCCACTGCTGAAACTCAGGCCACAGGTCACACAGATGTTCTTGGCAAACCCTGCGGCTCATTTTGAGCCGATGCCCCTCACGGATTTAACCGTGTTCTGACTGCGACTGACGGGGCATTTGCGTCGATCATAAGGCGCGGCCGATGCATAGAGCGGGGTCACATTCTGGTCGACATGGAGGGCGATCCGCAGGCGAACTGTGCGGATGCGCCCCTTCAGCTCGGAACGTAATGAGGCTTAACCGTCTTGCCTGGGGCGGGAAGGGTTTCGGCCACCAGTTGAAATTCATAGGATGCGCGCGGGAAAGCATAGGAAGCAACGCTGCTCCCTCCGACGACATGCACGGCAGCGTAGGTCCGCGAATTCTTGCCTACGTCGCCGGTACGCTTGAGGAGATCTCCACTGACTGTCGAGATGTCCATCGCAAAGGTTCTTCGCGCCCCATCTTTACTCAACTTGTTCGTCACCCGCATCGGTAAGCTCGGGCACAATGTCGCCCGCCAGCAGCTTCTCCTTCGACAGCAACCCTGCATCCTCGAGCGCCTCGAAATCGGGCAGCAGGCGCAGCGTTTCGAGCTCGGACTGCGACAGGAAATTCCTCGTCGTCACATGGGTGTAGGGCGCGCCCGGTTGCGGGCTGCGCGGCCCGGAGGCGATGAGGTCCTGTGCGCGCAGCACGCCGATCAGATCGCGCGACACCTCCTTGCCGAAGAAGCTCGACAGCTCGCAGCGCGTGATCGGCTGGAAATAGGCAATGCACAGATGACGTCGCCAAAAGCCTTCTTGGTCCGGTGCTGCCAGCCGCCGGTGATCGCGACCAGCTCGTAGGGGCGACCGGCGACTTCGGTGCGGATTCCGACGCGAAGCCGGCCGCTATTCCGATCAAAGACCGGCCACCGTTCCGATTTGAAGCCGGCCAGCATTCCGATCAAAGACCGGCCAGTTTTCGGCACTGAAGATTACCTCCTGGGTCAGCAACTTTGGCATCAAGTGCCCCGCGGTAAACGGGGAGATTTTGATGCCGGCGAAGAGAAGGCTGACCATGAGACAATTGAGACAAATGCTTCGGCTTGCCGGAAGCGGGACGAGCTCCCGCGAGATAGCAGTCATTTTGGGGATAGCGCGCAGCACGGTGCAGGATAACCTGCAGCGTGCGGCAGCAGTTGGATTGACCTGGCCCTTGCCGGGCGAACTGACCGACGATGCGCTTGAGAACAAGCTTTTCAGCCGCAACGGCGTCAAGCAGGGAACACGGCGACGCACGGAGCCGAACTGGGCCGATCTTGCGGTCGAGCTCAAGAAGCCCGGCGTCACTTTGCTCATCCTCTGGGA
>NZ_MDDU01000032.1:0-11185 GCF_001854795.2 Mesorhizobium sp. LCM 4577
GCAGAGCGAGGCCCTGCATCCCGCGACGCATATCGGTCCGGCCGACCGCCAACCAGATCCGCACCTGGCTCGGAACCGGGATCATCAAACGCCCAGCGCCTTCACCATCGCCGCCGCCAGTGTCGGTGGCGTGGTCAGCGGAATCCGCAACCGCATCTTGCCGGCGATCTCCAGTTCGATCACCGCTGGGGGCGCCGCCGGCCTCGAAGCGGCGACAGGCTCATCGGGAACCACGACAACTTCGGCAAAGCCCGTCTGGCGGGCTCTCATCGTGCGGCGCCACTTATAGATCAGGCTGGTCGCGACATCGTACTGACGCGCCACCGCCGCCACCGTGGACCCGGGCGCGAATGCCGCGGCCAGTATCCGGCACTGATCCTCTTCACTCCAACGACGGCGACGCTCAGGCCCGGTCAATAACGTCACATGGCTCATGCTGTGCTGCTAACTACGCTCGCAAGGACGACCTCAAGAGCGCAGCCTCGCTATCATGCCATGCTCGCGCAAGGCGGCCCTCGCCGGAGGCGTACAGAGATCGAGGCGATAGCATACATTCATCTGGCTAGCCCCTTCGGATGCGAAGGTTCGAAGCCGCCAGATCGACCCCGCTTCACCGAAGCAGGGTCTGGACTTGGGGCGCCAGCCGGTCGAACGCGACACCGCGCGATTCTTCGGCCTCATCGCGCCTTCCGTTTATCAGATGATGCTCACCTCGAGCGCGCTGGATTGATCCGCAGGCAACTGGGCCAACGCGCGCAGTATCGAACGGCTGCTCGAACCCGACAGCCTGCCCAGGCTACAACCAGCGAAACCGTTGGAGCGCTGGTGCGGACGCTGGCGAGAAATACATGCAACGGGTGACTACCAGCGTGGATCAAGGCGATCACGCCCACGGCATAGATGCCTTGTAGTTATCGTTGAAAATCTCCCATTCCGATCGGTACTGGTCCACGCGCGAGATCGCGTCGGCTCCGGCCATCAGTAGTCGGCGATCATCAGCCCCGATGACGAATCTGCACGACGAGGTGCCCCAAGTCACCGTCTGGTTCTCCAGATCGATTTCAAGCGGCGCGTTGCTGCCTTCCCTTATCGCGTGCTTGATCTTCGCGATCACCGCCGGCTCGAGAACAACTGGCAGCACGCCGATGGCTACGCAGTTCTGATAGAAGATGGTTCCAAAGCTTGCGGCGATCACTGCGCCGCATCCGAAGTCCGCGAGTGCCCAAGCCGCCTGCTCGCGCGATGATCCGCAGCCGAAGTTCGCATCGCCTAGAATTATCGAACGCATGCCTTTCGTAATCCGATTTAAGGGATGCGTCACGATCTTCGACCCGTCGGGATGATACCTGGCGTCGTGGAACAGGTGATGCCCGAAGTCGCCTTCCGATCGTGGCTTGTAGAGATAGGCCCCGGGAAGAATCTGGTCGGTATCGATGTTGTCGCCATCGATTATTACCGGCTGGCCCGCGACGATTCTGACTTTTGTCATGGGCATATCAGCTTCCGGACGTCTGAAATCCTGCCGTTGATCGCCGCCGCCGCTGCCATAGCCGGGCTCATCAGGTGTGTTCTGCTGCCCCGGCCTTGCCGACCCTTGAAATTGCGGTTCGTCGTCGCTGCGCAGCGGGCCCCTGGAGGAACGACATGGTCGAAAAGGCCAAGGCAGAGCGAGCATCCGGCAGAGCCCCACTCGAATCCAGCGTTCAAGAAGATGCGGTCAAGGCCCTCCGCTTCGGCTTGCGCCTTGACTAGCATTGATCCTGGTGCGATGAGTCCAGGGACAGCGATGCGACGACCGTTCACAACCTTTGCCGCCTCCCGGAGATCGGTTATTCTCCCATTCGCACAGGACCCGATGAAGACTTGGTCCACCGCGAGTCCTTCCATCGGCGTTCCCGGAACGAGGTCCATATATGCGAGGGCGTCGAGCATCTCCTGGCGTTTCGCCGGGTCGGCGACAGTGCTCGGATTGGGAATAGCCTCGCCGACCGGAATAACCTGATCCGGACTCGTACCCCACGTAACCATCGGGGAAAGCTTGCTTGCATCAAGCGACAGAGCGCGGTCGAATATCGTGCCCTCGTCGGTCGCGAGCGACCTCCAGTACTCAACGGCAACATCCCACATCGCGCCTTTGGGAGCATGCGGGCGGTTGGAGATGTACTCGATTGTCGTGTGGTCCGGGGCGATAATGGCCGCTCGTGCACCGGCTTCCACCCCCATGTTGCACAGCGTCATGCGACCTTCGATGCTCATCATGGCTACCGTCTGACCGGCGAACTCGACACAATATCCGGTCCCGCCTTTCGCACCGATCAATCGTACCATTTGCAGTGCTAGATCCTTGGCCGACACGCCCGCCGGTAGTACGCCGTCGATGGTCACAAGCATCGAACCGAGCCGATCGTGCCAGAGCGTATCGGTCGCCAGCACCTGCGTCGTGGCCTCATATCCTACCCCGAAGCAAAGTGCCCCAAGTGCCCCATGCGTCGTCACGTGTGAATCTGTCGCGGCAATGACCAGTCCAGGAAGCGTCAGCCCCTGCTCCGGTCCGACCACGTGATAAATTCCTTGGGCCGGATCGGTATATCGCCAGAGCCGCACCCCGAACTCTTCGCTGATCTCCTCAACAGAGTCGTAGATCTTCAAGATCTCCCGGTTCTGCTGTCCGAGATGGCGGTTTCGAATGGGTGCGAGATGGGACACCATAAGGTGTACATGGTCCGGGGACATGACCCTACGCTGTCGTGTTCTGAGCGAGTGGAAAGAGTTAAATGCGCTTTCGTCTAGATAAAGCCTGTCGACCTTCAACAGCGATAACTGCCCCTCGACGGCGGCCTCGTGTCGGTGCCAGATCTTCTGCAGGATCGACTGTGGATGGGACAAAGTGATGTTCTCCAGGGACCGAAGCTGGCCGGTGGGGCGTTGGTGGATAATTTAGCATGCTTCAGAAGGCTGCAAAGTCCTGTCTTCTCGCATCGAATGCGGAAAACCTGCGTTTTTGACACTTCGTGCGCAGCTTATTGACCCGGCTTAGGTGTACTTGAAATCTACAGGATTGGCATCCAACGGCGTGAATCTGGTAGTGTGCTGAGAGTTCTGCAAATTCGCTGAGAGAGGGCGGTCATGGCCGGCTGGTGATTGTTCACGTCACCGCTTCCCGCGAAGGAACGCCACCATGACTAAGACTGAAGATAAATCCGCCATAACCACCGTTAAAGACATCCTGCTTTCGAACCCGGATGGATTGCACGAGGTAATCCGCGCCGTGATGCAGGGGGTGCTCGAGGCGGAGATGGACGAGGCGCTGGGTGCTTCGAAGAAGAGGGAGCGCACGCAGGAGCGTCTTGGCTATCGCTCTGGCTATTACGGCCGCACCCTTGTCACGCGGGTCTGCAAAGCTTGAGCTGCGGGTTCCGCAGGATCGGGGGGGCCGCTTCTCCACTGAATTGTTCGAGCGCTACCAGCTTTCCGAACGCGCCTTGGTGGCCACCCTTGCGGAGATGTACGTGCAGGGCGTGTCGTCCCGCAAGGTGAAGGCGATCACCGAGGAGCTGTGCGGTCATGCCTTCTCCGCCTCGTCGACTCGGCCATCAACAAGCGGCTGGACGAGAGCCTGAAGGCCTTTGCAGAGCGGCCGCTTCAAGAGCCCTTGCCTATCTCATCCTCGACGCTCGCTAGGAGAAGGTGCGTGAAGCCGGCATCGTCACGAGCCAGGCGGTGCTGATTGCGGTCGGCATCGACTGGGACGGGCGGCGCCAGTGCTGATCGCCGGCGGAGATATCCGATCGGCCGCACTCCGGACGATCTTCGCAGGTGGCACTGATCCTGGCACAGTTCGCGCCCCCGCCAAGTATAGCACAGGTTGACTTTCTTGAGACCTCAAGTGCCAGCCATGTGGATTGCGGTCGCATACTGACCTTATTCTTCAATTGGCAAAGCCAATGACGCCTTGATGCGGTCCATTACGACCATCGTCTTGACTGCTTTTATATCAGACTCATGAAAAAATCGGCGGGTAAATGCCTCATACTCGGCCATATCCTGGACAGAGATCAAGAGAACGAAATCGGCTTCACCCGTTACGTAGTACGCACTCATGATCTCAGGCGTGCGCCGGACTGCCTGCTTGAACCGATCAATGATATCTACCCGATCGCGCTCGAGACTGATAGACGCCAGCATGAGCATGGGACGACCCACGGCTTGTGGCGAGACGATGGCAACGTCAGCCTCAATCACACCTTCATCACGCAATCGCTTTAGTCGCCTCTGACAAGCGGTCGCAGAAAGGCCCGCCAATTCGCCTAATTCAGCCGTCGTCAGGCGATTGTCGCGCTGCACTGCGTTGAGAAGCTTACGATCAACTCGATCCAGGTCCATTTCACGATCACTGCAAAAAAGGGAAAGATTGCGCAGAAAAACTGCTTAGCTCGCGCGATATTAGCCTGAGTTCCACAAGGATCAAGCCATAAAATGATCCGATCAGCGAAACGCATTTGCCTCCGGTAGTGAGCCTCTTGTCCTTAAATGTTCCGCCGAATGGTATGATTGACGCAAGGTAGCTCGACGGCTTCTCAATCAAGGCATTTCGTTGCTCACAACTGCAAAAATGGGGCGTCCTGAGTAGGTTTTGCGCTCTTTACCCACGAACACGGATCTGATGACGAGCATGACCGGCCATTTTCTTCCTTTGGACGTCCTCCGGCGGGAATTTCCAGCCACCGAAAGCGCCATTTACATGGATGTCGCAAATCAGGGGCTCATATCCAGAACCACCCGCACGTCCATGGACCAGCACCTTGATAATAGACTAAACGGCCTGAATGACGAAGAAGGAATGATGCTGCTTGTCGAGCAAACACGCTCCAGATTCGCTCAATTCATCGGGGCCGAAAAGGATGAGATCGCTGTTACGAAGAATGCATCAGAAGGCATTAACATAATCGGAAACGCGATTGCTTGGAAGCCGGGAGACAACGTTGTCCTTTGCCGCCAACTGGAGCACGCAAACAACATCTTGCCTTGGCTGCAACTCAGGGACAAGCACGGAGTTGAGCTGCGGATTGTAGAAACTGACAATGGCGGAATCCCGTGCGACGCTATTATCGATCAAATCGACTCTTGCACCCGTATCGTTACAGTATCGACTGTCACGATGGTGCCAGGCTTCAAGACAGTGATGGAGCCGATAGCCGAGGCTTGCAAGCGTCTTGGCGCCTTTCTTTTGGCCGACGCCTCCCAATCAGTTGGCATCCTCCATACCAATGTCAAACTGCTTGGCGTCGACGGTTTGGTGGCATCATCTTACAAGGGGTTGATGGGCCTCTATGGGCTGGGATTTCTGTATTGCCGCCGAGAATGGGCGGATCGTCTAAGCCCTGCCTATCTCGCACGCTTTAGTGTCGATTTGGGCGACGCGCCAGAGTCGGCTCCAATATTCGATTCGGTAAAATTGCGCGCCGGCGCGCCCCGTTTTGAAATTGGCCACTTCAATTTTCCCGGCGTCATAGCGGTCCACTCATCCATCGGACAGCTCATGGAGATCGGCACGCCCGCCATTGAACAAAGCGTTACATCGGTTGCAAGTCGACTGGCGTCGGGCCTCCTAGACCTCGGGCTCCCGGTCTGCGGCGGATCGCCAGGGGATCACACCGGAAGTATTGTTGCTCTGGGAGATCCAGCACATGGTTCGGGAAAAGCCGATAGCCGCATTCAGTCGCTGCACGAGCACTTATTGAAAAACCAGGTGATCGTCTCAGTACGCCGGGGAATGCTGCGCTTCTCGCTACATTTATACAACACAGCAGACGAGGCTGACCGAGTTGTCTGCCTTGCAAAGAATTGGCTGGCATAGCCGCAAGCTTGCATTCTTATTGAGTGATAGGAGTATTCATGTCGTCCATCAGCACACAAACGGTAGAGCTTCTCAAACAACTCATAAAAATTGAGAGCATCAACCCTTCAGCGTCGGCAAAGGGGAGCGGTGAACAAAGGGTCGCTGAGTTCCTCGAGGCCTTTTGCCGAGAACGAAATCTGCCCTTTGAGTATCAGGAAGTAACCGACGGCCGCACCAACTTCTTCACCTGGGTTCCGGGGCAGGAGCCCGATAAGCGTGTCCTGTTCATATCCCACATGGACACGGTGCCGGTTGATAATTGGGAGGCAGATCCTTTCTCGCCGGACGAAAGGGACGGTCGAATTTATGGGCGAGGAAGTTGTGACGATAAGGGCCCGCTCGCGGCAATGCTCATGGCTCTTAGCACCCTCGGGGAACGCAAGCCACGATACACGATTGTCCTAGGCGCAAGCGTTGACGAAGAATACCGAAAGAAGGGAGCGCGAAAAATCGCTCAATCAGGTGTGTCCTACGAGGCCGCAGTGGTCGGTGAACCCACTGACTTGGAGCTTGTCGTTGCACATAAAGGATCGGTCCGCTGGCAGGTTGAAGTGGAGGGTGTGCCCGCTCACAGCGCCAAGCCCCATCTCGGAGTGAACGCGATCACAGGAATGGCCAAGGTTATCTTAGCGCTCGATAAGATTAACGAGACTCTGTCCCAACGCGTGCACCCCCTGGTCAGCCCCCCGACCCTTACGATCACGCTCATCGAAGGGGGTGCGGAATTGGCGACGGTACCGGCATCCTGCCGCGTGTGGATCGACCGGCGGCTCATACCGGGGGAGCGACCGGCGGACGCGTTACAGGAGGTAGAAAACATCCTGGAAGGCCTGCGCCAGGGTTCCGATAAGATCAAGGTGCGCTCGCTGCTACCCGCTCTGGAAGATCCAGCTCCCCCGAGTGCCGAGGCCACAAAAATCGCCGCAGTGGCGGCAAAGGCCTGTGCTGAAGTTGCCGGAACGGGCCTGCACCGCGGAGTTCCATATGGGACGGATGCAAGTCAGCTGTCGTTGGGAGGTATTCCCTGCATTATTCTTGGACCTGGGAGCATTGATCAGGCTCATACTGCCAATGAGTACGTGGAGATTGATCAGTTGGGCAAAGCGGTCGACATCTACCAAAAGATCATGCTTACCTACTAGCGACCATTGGCACAATCGCTCAAGGATAGTTCCCGCGATGACTTCGGCTTCGCGGGTCCACGTGCCTTAAGATAGACCTTCAAGCCCTATCAGCCCTCCTAGAGCGGCGGACTATCAGGTTGAATCGAGAGGGATTGATCGGGATAGGGGGACGCCTCGCGGCGCCGCCCCTCCCACACCACCGGGCATACGGGTCACGTACCACGGCGGTTCGACCGCTCATGCCTGGGCAGCGACATAGAGACGGGGGGAACCGAGCGACTCGAAGTAATGGTTGCGCAAGGCCTGTTGGACCGCCGGGTGTCCTGACATGCGCCAGAATTGCGTCGGTGAACCGGCGGCAGCCGCCGCACTGAACTTTGGAACACCACGACGGCGCAGTTCATTGAAGCGGTTATGCCCGTTTCCCCATTGCCGCCAAAGATACAAACGTAGTCTTCGGCGGATCCACGCTTCCAAGTTCGTAAGCACCCGCGGGGTCTGGCAGAAGCCGAAGTAGCCACGCCATCCGATGAGGTATGGCTTCAGCTCTTTGATCAGCTGCGGCAGACTGATTCCCCGTGTCCGGCGTGTCATGTCCCGGATCAGCGTCTTGAATTTGTCGAGGGCCTTCGGCGCGATGCGCCGCTCGCTCCCGTCATTCGAGATGCTGAATCCGAGGAATTTCCGCTCCTCCTGCCGCGCCACCGCACTCTTCGCCTCGTTGACCTTCAGCCGCAGCTTCTTGGTTAGGAACCGGCTTACGGAGGCCATGACCCGTTCGCCGGCGCGGCGGCTGCGAACATAGATGTTGCGGTGAGTGGCGCGGGGGGATCGCACCCCCGCGCTCTCGCAGAACCGTACGTGACACTCTCGCGTCATACGGCTCCCATTGTTCGGCCGCGTCCGAAGAGCAAGGCCCAATGAGCAAACAGGCGGGTCTGGCGGCGCGCGATGCGTTGCAGCCAGTGGATGGCCCGTGTCTTGTGCCTGCGCAAGGACTTGAACTTCCGGTGGGCCCATCGCGCCAGCAGGAGATCGATGTGCCGCAAGGTCGGGTAGAGAGCCGATGGATAGAACCGCCCGTAGTAGTTGATCCAGCCCCGGATGTGCACATTGAACATCCGCGCCAGATCATCCAGCGTCTTGTCGCTGCGTTCGTGAAGGGCCCAACTCCGGACCGTCCGTCGGATCGCCTTGAGGGCTTTGCCGCTGGCGGCCGGACTGAACGAGACGCCGACCTTCCCACCCCGCCGTCGCGACAGCCTCGGCCTGAATGTATAGCCGAGGAAGTCGAACTTGTGGTCGGGATGGTTTCCGCGCCGATCATCATCCTTGCAAAAGACGATCTTCGTCTTCTCCGGATGAAGCGTCAGCCCGCATTCCGCGAACCGCTTCTCAAGGTCATTCCGCAACGCCGCTGCTTGCTCCTCACTTCGGCAATGGCAGATCGCATCATCGGCGTAGCGTTCGAACGGGATGTCGGGATGGTTCCGCAACATCCACATGTCGAACGGGATGGTAGAGGCGAGCCTTGAAGCGGTAGCCTTTGCGGAGCCTCACTGTTGCTAACGTTTTCACGTCAGTGCCCTCACCGAGCCGGCATGGCTTCTTGAACTCGCCTCCCCAAGCAGAACCCGGCGTGCAGATTTCCCGCACCGGGCTCCCCAGATGACATTCGCGAAGAGCGCTCATCACACCGTCGGATGCAAGTTTCGAGCGAACGGAAGCTCGAACCATGGGCGGTCGCCCAACTGTGCCCAACTCAGCCGACGGCGTTGGCCACGACGTTGCAGGACTTGCTTCCACTGTCGCTGGGTTTCATGGCGGATCCAGCTCAGCCTACGGTCGCAGTGGTGCAGAGCGAAGTACTGGTAGAAGCCGCGCAGCATCACCGTCAGGTGTTGCTGCTGTTCGCGTCTTTTCCAGTGCCGATGCTCGAGCAGCCACTCGCGGGTGCGAGCGAGAAACTTTCGGCAGCTCTTGGTGCTGGGGATACGGATCAGGGCGAACCGCCCGCTCCGATCCACCCCACAGACATGCTTGAAGCCGAGAAATTCGAATGTCTCTGGCCTCTGTCCGTGCTTGCCCCGCATGTTGGCAGCAAAGCGTCCAAAGAGCAGCAGCCGAGTTTTGTCCTCGGCCAGCTCCAGATTGAACCGCGCGAACCGCTCCCGCAACTGGTGCTGGAAGTTCTGCGCATCGTCTTGGAGCTGGAAGCACCCCACGAAGTCATCAGCAAAACGCACCAAGTGTGCCTCGCCTCGACACAGTGGTTTGAATTTCTTCGCAAACCAAAGATCGAGCGTAAAGTGCAAGTACACATTACTGAGCACAGGCGATATCGGACCCCCTTGCGGAGTCCCTTCCCTGGCAGGAAGGAAGATCCCGTCTTGCAGTGCCCCGGCCTTCAGCCATTTTGATATCAGCTGAAGGATGATCGGGTCGGCAATCCGGTGAGCCACCATCCGGCGTAACCACTGATGATCAATGCGGGTGAAGTAGCTGCGGATATCGGCCTCGAGCACATGGCCAACCTTCTTTGTCACGATATGCCGGCGCAGAGCCTGCAAGGCATGATGAGGGTTTCGCCCTGGTCGAAAGCCGTAACTGCAATCGAGGAAATCGGCTTCGAACACAGCTTCGAGAATGCGCGCGACCGCCCGCTGCAGCAGCCGGTCAGCGACAGTGGGAATCCCCAATGGTCGCGTTCCGACCCTGCCCGGCCCTTTGGGTATCTCGACCCGCCGAACCGGCGGTGCGCGGTACGTGCCTTCTCTTAGCTGCGCACAGAGCTCCTCGACTCGCTGCTCCATCTCGCTCGCAAACCGTTTGGTGCTTTGCCCGTCGACGCCACTTGCTGCGTCCCGGTTCATCGTTCGCCAAGTTTCCTTGAGGAACGCCGGTGTCAGCAAGTGGGCCAGCGAGGTAAATCGCACCTCTCGGTCCAGTTTGGCTTTCTTCGCTATCTGACCCAGTTTCGTTGACATCAGAATCCTGCCTCTGTGCGTGCGGGTAATGTTTCCCTGCGATCAGTATTCATCTGCTTCGCCGCTTCCCCCTGTACGCGGCTTTCCCGCGCTCCGAGTACTACCAGCGAATCCGACTTCCACTGCAACGTCTGCCTTTCTCAGGAATGACCATATCGTCCGGCATACTCGGCCCGCTTCCGCTGCGCACCGAGACCACAGTGGATCTCTCAGGTTCCTTGATACTTCCTTCTCCGGACGTGCCGTGCGCTCTGACCCCGCCGCAGTCTCCAGCCACCTCGCCTTTGACGGTGACCTACTTTTGCCTTCCAGCCACTACGACTCTGTCGGCCTGCGGATTCTTATCTTTACGAGGCTGAACCGCTTCACTTGCGTTACGGCCCGCGCGTCGCTCTGCCTACGCTTAGCTCATGTCGTTACCTCCACAAGCCCAAGGCTCGATTCCCGGTGGGGTGGCTCTCCCCCTTGCCGGGGCGGGAATTTCACCCGCTGGAAGCATCAGGCTTGGCCTGACGCACCGTAGTGAAGAAAGAGATTGGCAAGGAGGGGACTGATGACCCCTCCTTGCGGCGTCCCTCTTTCCCGCTCGATGAGGCTTCCATCCGCAGTCTGCATCGGCGCTTTCAGCCATCTTTCGATGTACAGCAGCACCCACGGGCAATCCGTATGCTTACGCACTGCCCGCATCAGCAGATCCGTTTCGATGCTGTCGAAGAAGGCCTTGATGTCGAGATCAAGAACCCAGGCATAGCGCCAGCACCGCTGCCGTGCTGCGCCGACCGCATCGAGCGCCGATTTGCCGGGCCGGTATCCGTAGGAATCGCCGTGGAATCGAGGTTCCACCAGCGGCTCCAGGAACCGTTTGACCACCATCTGGGCTATGCGGTCCACGACAGTCGGAATCCCCAACGGCCGCGTCTTGCCATCGCCCTTCGGTATGTCGACCCGTCTCACCGGCGGCGGAAAGTAACTGCCGGACGACAATCGATTCCAGAGCTTGTAGAGGTTGTTCGACAGATCACCCTCGAAGTCCGCAACCGATTGGCCGTCCACGCCAGCCGCTCCTTGGTTGGCTCTGACCTGTCGCGCGTCATGGAAAATTGCCCCCTCGGCGCCACGAGGAATTGCCCCCTCAGTGGATAGCTGAGGAGAGAGCAAATGAACGAACAACGAAT
>NZ_MDDU01000033.1:0-10034 GCF_001854795.2 Mesorhizobium sp. LCM 4577
GACTATTGGCGAGGCGACAGGCTCGGCCATGCCGACCAGATCGAAATCATCGTCATCAACGACGCGACGGCACGCATTGCGGCCCTGCAGGGCAATCAGGTCCACATGATTGACCGCGTCGAGCCGAAGGTCGTCGACCTGCTCAAGCGTAGTCCCGGTGTGACCATTCAGAACACTCCGGGACGAGGCTATTATTACTTCAACATGTTCTGCGACACCGCACCGTTCGATAATAATGATCTCCGTATGGCGTTGAAACTCGCCATAGACCGCGAGGAAATGCTGGACAAGATCCTGCGCGGCTACGRCTCGGTGGGTAACGACTTCCCGATCAATGCCTCCTACCAACTCTTTCCCGAGGACATCGAGCAGCGCGCCTTTGATCCAGACAAGAGCAAGTTTCACTACAAGAAGTCGGGCCACGGCGGACCAATCCTGCTCAGGACTTCCGATGCGGCCTTCCCGGGCGCCGTTGATGCTGCTCAGCTTTTTCAGCAGAGCTGTGCCAAGGCCGGCATCACCATCGACGTCAAGCGCGAACCGAGCGACGGATATTGGTCGGAGGTCTGGCGAAAGCAGCCCTTTTCGACCGGCGCCTGGAACGGTCGCTCGACGCAGGACCAGATATACTCGACTGCGTATTTGTCGACTGCGGCATGGAACGACACCCATTTTTCTAATGAGAGGTTTGACAAGCTCCTCATTGAGGCGCGTGCTGAGTTCGACCAGGAAAAGCGTAAGAACCTCTATCGTGAGATGGCCATCATCGTTCGGGATGAGGGGGGGACGATCGCGCCCGTGTTCAACCAGTACATCGATGCGACAGGCCCTGGCTTGATGGGTTTTGTGAAGAATCCTATGCGGGGATTGAGTAACGCGTCCGCGTTAGTGCAATGCTGGCTCGAAGGGTAAACCGAGTGCTTCCGAACTCGCCCGTTCGGAGACTGGTTGCCCAGCGTGTCGCGCAGGGCATTCTCCTCCTCTTCGCGGTCTCCGTGCTGATCTTCGGAGGCACTCAGATCCTTCCCGGCGACGTGGCGCAGTCTATTCTCGGGCAGTCCGCCACTCCCGAAGCTCTCGCCAATCTGCGCCAGGAGCTTGGGCTGAACGACCCTGCTTATCTGCGCTATTTCCACTGGCTTGGTGGCATCTTGACCGGCCACCTGGGTACCGCGCTCACTACGCGACAGGAGATAACTGCAACGCTGATGCCGAGGCTGTGGAACACGCTGTTTCTCGCATTCTGGGCTGCGGTGGTGTCGGTTCCGCTTGCGATAATCCTCGGGTTGCTGGCGGTACGCTATCGTAATGGTCCCCTCGACAAGGCGATCTCCGGTTTCGCGCTGGCTTCAACCTCGCTGCCTGAGTTCTTTTTGGGCTATCTGCTCATCTTGTTCTTTGCCGTGAAGCTGCAATGGTTCCCCTCAATCTCGACGGTGTATCACGGTCTGCCCTTTGTGGAGAGGTTGAAGGCGATCGTGCTGCCGGCAACCGCTCTGGTTTTTGTGGTCCTGGCGCACATGATGCGCATGACGCGTGCTGCTATTCTGAACGTGATGCAGTCCGCCTACATCGAAACGGCCGAACTTAAGGGGCTTTCCGCCCTCGATATTGTTCGCAAGCACGCTCTCCCGAATGCCATCGCGCCTATCATCAACGTCGTCGTGCTCAATCTTGCCTACTTGGTGGTTGGCGTCGTCGTGATCGAAGTGATTTTCGTCTATCCGGGTATGGGACAGTATCTGGTCGACCATGTCGTCAAACGCGACGTCCCGGTGGTTCAAGCAGTGGGTCTCATCTTCGCTGCTGTCTACATTGGACTCAACATTGTTGCCGACGTCGCCGCCATTCTTGCCAACCCGCGCCTGCGCCATCCGAAATAGGAGGGAACGATGCTCGGCCCTATGCGCGTCCCGTACGGGGCATGGATCGGCCTGATCCTGATGGGGTTGCTGGTAATATGCGCTCTGTTTGCGCCCTGGATCGCACCCTATGGCAATGGCGAGATCGTCGCCGACGTATGGGAGCCAACGTCGTCGGTGCACTGGTTGGGGACCGACAATCTCGGACGAGACCTGCTCTCGCGGATGATCTATGGCGCCCGACTTACCATCTATATCGCTGCCATGGCTACCGCCTTGTCCTTCTCGCTCGGCGCCATCCTCGGATTTACGGCTGCGGTCGTAGGAGGTAAGCTCGACATGCTAATGTCGCGTATTGTCGACCTTCTGATGGCGATACCGACGCTGGTATTCGGTCTTGTCGTCCTCTCAGTGCTGCCCTCAAACAACCTAACCCTCATTCTGGTCATGGGTATACTGAGTTCGACGCGGGTTTTCCGTCTTGCGCGTGCAGTAGCTGTGGACGTCAACGCTATGGATTTCGTTGAAGCGGCCAAGTTGCGAGGTGAGGGTCTCGGCTGGATAATATTTCGCGAGATCCTGCCCAACGCATTGTCCCCCTTAGTGGCGGAACTCGGTCTGCGCTTCATCTTTTCGGTGCTATTCTTGTCGGCGCTTTCGTTCCTCGGTCTCGGGGTGCAACCACCGGAGGCGGATTGGGGCGGCATGGTGAAAGAAAACAAGGATGGGATTGTTTTCGGTATTCCTGCCGCCCTCATTCCGGCTGCTGCGATTGCAGCGCTCGCGATCTCCGTCAATCTGGTCGCTGACTGGGTGCTTACCCGTACCACAAGCCTCAAGGGGGGGCGCGACTAATGGCGAAGGTTCGGCCAGCGCCGCAGCGAGGCGACGACACCCTGCTTGAGATCCGGAATCTCAGAGTAGGGGCAATAGCCTATTCGCCGGGCGAGAAGCCGCGCAACGTCACGATCGTGGACGGAGTGTCGCTGCTCTTGAAGCGTGGCAAGGTGATGGGGTTGATTGGAGAATCCGGCGCCGGCAAGTCTACTGTCGGCCTTTCTGCAATGGGTTATGGTCGCGGAGGCGTCTGCATCACTGGYGGCGAGATCCTGCTAAACGGCCGCGACATTCTTGCGGGCGGGGCTCAGACCTTGCGTAGGGTGCGGGGCAGGGAGGTGTGCTACGTGGCTCAGTCGGCTGCCGCGGCGTTCAATCCGGCGCATCGTCTGATGGACCAAGTCGTGGAAGCAGCGCTTCTGCATGGCGTCGCGACGCGGGCCGAGGCAGAGAAACGCGCCGTCGCCCTGTTCAAGAAGCTCAGTCTCCCCCACCCCGAAACGATCGGGCAGCGCTTCCCGCACCAGGTGTCAGGCGGACAGTTGCAGCGCGTCATGACTGCGATGGCACTGTGCTCTGAGCCTGACTTGATCGTGTTCGACGAGCCAACCACTGCTCTAGACGTGACGACGCAAATCGACGTTCTTTCTGCAATTAAGGACGCCATCCGCGATACCGGCGTCGCGGCGCTCTACATCACGCACGATCTTGCGGTGGTAGCCCAGGTCTCAGATGAGATCATGGTGCTAAGGGACGGCAAGACCGTAGAACTCGGCGAAACGCGGCAGATCATAAAGGCGCCGCGGATGGATTACACGAAAGCACTGGTTTCGGTTCGGTCGATAGAGCATGAGCAGAAGGCAACTGCGCCGAAGCCGGTGCTCTCGGTCCAGCATGTCACGGCCGCCTATGCCGGGGGTGCCGTAAAGGTTTTGCGGGATGTCTCAGTTGAAGTTCAATCGGGCCAGACGCTGGCCGTCGTGGGGGAATCCGGTTCGGGCAAATCGACGCTCGGCCGTGTCATTACAGGGCTGCTGCGGCCGATTGCCGGCAGCATCAACTTCGCCGGCCGCACACTCATGCCAGGGCTTGCCGAGCGCTCGATGGACGATCTGCGGGAATTGCAGATGATCTACCAGATGGCCGACGTGGCGATGAATCCGCGCCAAACGGTTGGCGCGATCATCGGCCGGCCGCTCGAATTTTATTTCGGCATGCGAGGAAAGCAACGCGATGCCCGGGTCGCCGAACTGCTCGACGAGATTGAGATGGGCAAGGCCTTCATCGAGCGCTATCCAGCCGAGCTCTCCGGCGGACAGAAGCAGCGGGTCTGCATTGCTCGTGCGCTGGCGGCCAAGCCCAAGCTCATCATCTGCGACGAGGTGACGAGTGCTCTCGACCCGCTGGTGGCTGACGGAATCCTGAAGCTGTTGCTTCGCCTGCAGCAGATTGAGGACGTGGCATACTTGTTCATCACGCACGACCTGGCGACCGTGAAAGCCATCGCGGATTCCATCGCGGTTATGTATCGCGGAGAGGTGGTCCGCTACGGCTGCAAGACGCAGGTGCTTACACCGCCGTTCGACCCTTATACGGACCTTCTGCTATCTTCCGTACCCGAGATGGACGTCGGGTGGCTAGAGCACGCGATTCCCACCCGCCGAATGGCAAGCGCGGGGAACTGAATTGACCTGCCGCCGGTCCGATATCAGTAAGCGCGCGCCCTTACAAATCTGAACTTCATATCTCGGATTTGGGTAATGCAAAACGGCGATGCCAATCAGCTTGCTCGGTTTATGCGTCTAGTAATCGGGAAACGCTGAATTTCTGCGCTCACACGACCAGTCCAGGAACGCAAACCTTCTTCCACCATAAGTTCCGAAGGCCGTCATGCGAAAGAGCGCCGGTCGTGATATCGCGCGCCTTTCGCGGCATTACAGGAAACGAGCAGGCGACGATTGAAGTGCGCCGACATCATCCATACCGCGACGTACTGTATCGTAGCCGCGTAAAAGCCTGGCGCTCCGCGGTGTGTCATCGATGACGTGGCTTTCGGTTGGCCTCACTTGTGGCTTCACGAACTGCGCCGGGATGACTGCAACGCACCTCCGAGTGTCTTCCGATGGAGTAGACCCTGTAGTCGGAGGTCTCCGGCTTCGGCTACCGTCAAGCTCGTCTACAACGAGAGCCACGACCAGCTCCATCTATCTCGCCACTTCGTTCGCCGCCTACACTTCGCCCCCAGACCCAAAGACCCTCAAGGGTTTCGCACCCTCCGAGTTCATCTGCAACGCGTGGCTGTCATAACCGGAACGATTCAAGCTCATCCGCTCCCGGCAAATGCCGGGACCAAACAACTAGGGAGACTTCGAGGGACTATCAGCGGTCACCCGGCGGGATTCTGCGCCAACCGCGGCAAATTGCCGATTTCGTGCGATCATAGGAGGGCAATTCGAGCAGCGCGGCACATGGAAACAGGTACTGATACTCAAATCAGTGGCCGCCTCGCCCGGGATTGGAGAACACCTCTTAATGAGCAGCATCCAAATGCATCAACAGTATCTCGGCCACCGCGTAGCTGCCGGTCGCCTGAGCCAGCGTGATTTTCTGCCGCTTGTCGGCGCGAAGAGCAACTATCGAAATAAGGACCGTCCCAATGTCGCATAAACTCGAATGTTTCAGCCGCAGTGTCGCCGAGGGCCGGCTGAGTCGACTTGAATTTCTTGGCATTAGCAATTGTAAAGGAGGAATGTAGATCGTGACGCAGGATTTGAAGGGCCGAACGGCGATCGTCACTGGATCGGGGCAAAATATCGGAAGGGCAATTGCTCTAACTCTGGCTCGTGCCGGCGCGAATATCGTGGTCAATGGGCTTCGCGATAAAAATAAAATCGAAGCCGTGGCAGCGGAGATCCGCGCGCTCGGTGTGGACTCTTACGCCGTGCTTGCAGACGCATCCGATCCAGAGGCAATTGCCGATGTCGTGAATGAAGCAGTTAAGCATTTCGGGGCGATCGACATCGCGGTATCGAACGTCGGGATCAGACCTCACCAAGCGTTCACAGATATATCTGTCGACGACTGGCAAAAAGTTATTAATGTTAACCTGAACTCTGCCTTCTACCTTGCGAAAGCCGTTGTGCCACACATGCGCAAGAAAAAGTTTGGTCGGATCATTCATCTTACGGGAGCCGAAGGGGTCATCCCAATGGCCAACCGCGCGCACGTCAACGTGGCGAAGGCAGGTATGACTATCTTGGCAAAATCACTCGCGCTCGAGTTGGGCCCTGAGGGAATTACAGCCAATTGCATATCCCCTGGCTGGATCGATACTGATCGGGACATGCAAAACTATCCGGATCTTCAAAACATATATCGGCATACAAGAGAAAAAACGCCATTGCGTCGCCTAGGCACTGTCCAAGATATTGCAAACACATGCCTGTACCTAGTATCCGGAATGGCTGAATACGTCACCGGGAACACTATCTACGTTGATGGCGGCGAGTCTATGCTGTAGCGCGATATGCGCCCCGGTGTTTCGACCGATTAGCCGGACGTCGTCAACAGACGTTTAAACGGGAAGAGTACAGCACCCAGGCCAAACCGGACGCTCGCTGCATCGACCTGATGTGGGGGAAGGGCATCCCCTCCCGGCATCGCAATGTGCCAAAGTGCGGCTGTCGAAAGTCACATGAGGAAGAACCGTCCATGGAGAAGGTTAGCGCAATCGATCTGGATGTCGCCAAGCACATCTTTCAGGTCGACGGCGTGGACCGTCGGCGGGCCTTACCAATGATGGGATGGTCCGCCCCACAAGAGCGACATCATCGATGCCGAAGCTATCGCCGAAGCAGCCAGGCGGCCGACGATGCCATTTGCCGCGAGAGCGAGGAGCAAGCCGACCTCCAAGCCTTGCATCGCGTGCCGACAGATGATCGGCACCCGAACTCCTCCGATCAACCAGATGCGAGCATTCTGTCGGGAATAGCATCGCATTGAGACAGGGAGCCGGACTGTTCAAGCTCGATTTGCCTCTGGTTCTCGATGACCTTTCTAAATGACCTCTCACCGGCAATGCGCAAACTGCTCGTGGACCTATTCGCCGATCTGCGCCAGTTGGAACAACGCATCAACGACATGCGACCGAGTGGGAGGCGCCAGTCTATCACATGCTGCACCACATGCTGGCTAATCCGGTCTATGCCGGCGCGTATGCCTTTAGCCGGCCTGGGGCGCGGGTTGTCATCGAAAGCCAGCGGGTCGTGCGCGACAGCCTGCCCGGAACAGGAATGGACGGGGAGGTCTGATCCACGATCACCACGAGGGATATATTTCCTAGGAGGGGTTCGAGAGGAATCAGCACCTGATAGCCGACAAAGCCAACGGAAAGAGCCATCTTGGTCGCGGAGTGATCCGCCGCGGCTGCGAGGCCTTGCTGCCTTGTCTTTTCCGATGTGCCCGCTGCGGCCGCAAATTGCGTACCGGGTACAGCGGCAACACCCAGCGCTATGTTTATCGTGGGGCATTCAGCGCTCAAGCTGCCGATACCTGCATTAAGTTTGGCGGCATGCGGGCTGACCGAGTCGTCGCCCCTGAGATTCTTGACCGCCTGTAGCCGCTCGGCATCGAAGTTTCGATGGAAGCGAGATCGAGCGCGATCTCGCCCGACGACGGCTTCCAGGAACAGGTCGACGAACAGCTTCGATCGCCTCCAATGACCCGCTGCACGGTCACCAGGAAGGCCGGTTCTTCCACGGCTACTACAACTGCTACCTGCCGCTCTTCATCTTCTGCGGCCGGCACCTGCTGGCGGCAAAGCTCAGGCGTTCCAACATCGACGCAAGCAAGGAAGCGGTCGAGGAGGTCGAGCGGATCGTGCGGCAGATCCGTAAGCGGTGCACCAAGGCACCTTTCCCGAAGCCGCCTAATGCGTGTATGGCGGTCAGGCGTTAGTCAGCGCGCCGGCGGCGATTACTGCGGGCTATCATAGCGGGTGACGGAGTAGAGTTCGCGAAGAGCGGGGATGACGAGGGCGATGTCCTTGTATGCCTCGTGCTCGATGAAGTGCGCGGTCTCGGGCCCCGGCCTGGGCTTGCCGAGGACGGGCCGCCCTTTTTTGTCGACGCAGTAGATCAGGATCGGCAGCAGCAGACCGTGGTTGGGGTTCTTGAGGTCGAGAAGCCGTTTCCAGCGTTTGATGTTGAGATTCATGGCCGCGTAGAACCGCTGGCACCACGGCCGTGGGTCGATGCCGCCGCTGGACTTGGTGGTGAAGCGGGGCTCATAATCCTGCGGTCTGTCGAACAGCGTCTCGTTGATCCGGTTGTGGATCCTGGCGAGGCTGGCAAACACAGCGTGATCGGTTACAGAGCCTTTGGCCAGGACGTCGCGCGGCAAGCCCATGAGCGGGCACATCTTGCGGGTCGGCGAACCGCGGCCCGGTGACCGATGCCGTTACGAAGCCATCCAGCGCCGACATGGTCCGCACAGCGCCCGGACCAGTGGTCGGGTCCGCCTTCGTCGGGCGGCCAATCGCTCGGCGGGCGGGAGCCCCCGTATCTCTTCCTCGATCCGGTAGATCGCCTGGATACCGGCCATCGCCGTCGTGCTGAGTGCGCATTTCGCAAAAGATCCCATGGGCTGGATGGCGGCCGGCGTTTTTGCAGAATGAGGTCGTCTCAACTCCTTCTGAAAGCGAGCCATGCATATGACTACACGACCCACACAGCCGATCGCCATCCGCACCGATCTTGGCGCAATTTTCGTTTCGATGGAACTCAGTCGTTCGAGCTGGCTTCTGACGTCATTGTCGCCGGGGAACGGCGAGAAGATGTCGAAGCATTCCGTGCCGGCTGGAGACTTGGTCGGGCTGTTGACGCTGTTCGGGAAGCTGCGAGAGAGATGCGAAGCAAAAACCGGGTGTGATTATCCGATCGTCTCCATTCAGGAGGCTGGCCTCGACGGCTTTTGGATTCACCGGGCGCTTGAGAAGGAAGGGATCGAAAGTCATGTCGTGGACCCGGCGTCGATCGCGATATCGCGTCGACGCAAACGGGCGAAAACCGACCGCATCGACGGTGAGGCGTTGTTGCGGACCTTGATGGCTTACAAGCGCGGCGAGCCACGTGTCTGCGCTATGGTTCGGGCTCCGTCGCCCGATGAAGAGGATCGTCGCCGAATTTGCCGCGAGCGCAAGGCACTCATCGCCGAACGCGTGACCCACGTCAATCGGATCAAGGGACTGCTGTTCTCACAAGGCGTCACGAACTATCAGCCGCTGCGCAGGGATCGGCGGCAGCGGCTCGAAGAGCTTCGGACTGGCGACGACCGTGCGCTGCCCGCGCATATGAAGGCCCAGATATGCCGGGAACTTGAACGGCTCGAACTTCTCATCGATCAGATCAAGGCTGTCGAGGAAGAACGTGACGCGCTCATTGCGGCGCAAGCTGCGGAGGCGAAGCCGTCAGCAGTCAAGCTGCTGCTCGCAATCAAGGGTGTCGGCGCCGAGTTTGCCGCCATCCTGTGGTCGGAGGGGTTGTTCCGGCATTTTGATAATCGCCGCCAGGTCGCCGCCTATGCCGGACTGGCTCCGACGCCCTGGCAGAGCGGCTCCATCGATCGCGAGCAGGGCGTCTCGAAAGCCGGAAATCCAAGGCTGCGGACAACGCTGATACAGATGTCCTGGCTCTGGCTGCGGCATCAACCGAGCTCCGCACTGGCCCGATGGTTTGGCGAACGAGTGCAGCGCAATGGCGGTCGCATGAAAAAATCGACCATCGTTGCATTGGCGCGCAAGCTGCTGGTCGCGTTGTGGAAGTATGCGATCTCGGGCGTGGTCATCGAAGGGGCGATCATGAAAAGCACCTGACGCCGACGATCTCGTAATTCCCCCTTTCCAGAAATCCGCCAGGATCCGATCAACTCCTGGCAGTTCCAGGTCGATGAACCGATGTCCGGCATGGCGAAATGCCGTCTCAAAAGAATGGTCTCGTCGTCCTGAGCCCCACCCGCCGCACGCGGGATATTGGTCCGCCCGTAATCCGCGGGCGACCGGATGTGAGTTGGACCAGGCTCGGCAAACGAGCCGCGTCATGCAGTTGGGCTCGGAACCTGGATACCGACGATTTGGAGAACGCAATGCTTCATCGATGACCAACTTGACACTTCAATGCCCATGTGAGCCGGACAGGGATTCCGCTAATTCCCGGACATCAGTTTCGCTAATGTCGGGACAGTTGTCGGGCGAAATGAGAAATTGACCCCCGAACGAAACGAAGAACTGACCCCTCTCTTTTGAGAGGAAGAATCGATGACGAGCGAGTTTTCATCGCA
>NZ_MDDU01000034.1:0-9717 GCF_001854795.2 Mesorhizobium sp. LCM 4577
TCGAAAAAGGGCTGGCCAAGACGGTGACGGTGAGCTTGGTAGAGGTGCTTGAGGTGGGTGCGCCAGCGGATGCCGAGCCAATCGTGTGGCGCCTGCTGACCACCCATGGTGTTCAAGACGCGGCCATGGCCTGGCAGGTCGTTGCCTGGTATCGGATGCGCTGGACCATCGAACAGTTCTTCCGCACCCTGAAGCAGCAGGGCCTGCAATTGGAGGACAGTCAGTTGGAAACCGCCGAGCGGTTGATGAAGCTGACCGCCATCGCCGCGCGCGCCGCCTGCATCATCATGCAGCTTGTCCAAGCTCGCGACGGAGCATCCRCACAGTCGGCCGAGATCGCCTTTACGCCTACCGAAATCGACACCTTGCAGGCACTGGTGCCCGAGCTGGAGGGCAAGACCGAACTTCAGAAAAACCCTCACCCGCCCAAATCCCTGGCCTGGGCCGCATGGATCATCGCCAAGCTCGGAGGATGGGATGGCTATCCCAAGTCCAAGCCGCCAGGCCCCATTACCTTCCGCCACGGCCTTCAGTACTTCCAATCCATCGCACGGGGCTGGAGCCTACGAGATGTGTGAATCGCCTAGCGCAAAGCGGGGGAGAGGTGGCCGCGAAGCGGCCGGAGAGGGGGCTTCGCAGGGCGAGTCCCTTCGCAGGGTTACTTGTTAGGGCGGCGCCATTCCCCTCTCCGTCTCGGCTTCGCCGAGCCACCTCTCCCCACTTTCGTGGGGCGAGGAACCGGGTGCTATACCGGCCGCCACATCTGCAGGATCGAGGCGGCCAGCAGCAGGCCGAGCACGATGTTGAGCGCGCGCCACTGGCGCTCCGTCTTGAGCAGGCGGGCAAGCAGGGTTCCGGCCACGCACCACAGCGACAGTGAGAAGGCGGCCGCCAGGCCGAACACGGCGCCGAGCAGCAGCGCGAGTTGCAACGGACCGTCCGCCAGCGCCGCGAAGGATGCGGCGGCTCCGAGCCCCATCGCCCAGCCTTTCGGGTTCATCCACTGGATACCGGCGCCGCCGAAAAAACTGTTCGGCTTGGCCATGCTGATATCGAGATTGGGCGGACCACTGCGGCCGATCTTGATCGCCAACCAGATGAGATAGAGCGAGCCGGCGATCTTCATGGCGAGCTGCAGGGATGGAATGGCGGCTAAAAGTCCAGCCAGGCCGGCCGCGCCCGCGGCTGCCACGGTCGCCAGTCCGGCGGCACTGCCGGCCATCAGCGGCACGGAACGGCGAAAGCCGAATTGCGCGCCGGACGCGGTCGACAATGTTGTGGCGATGCCGGGCGTCGAGGTCGAGATCAGCGCGAACAGAACCAGCGGGATGATGGTTTCGGACATGCGGGCTTCCCAGTGGAGAAAGCCGGCATGCTTAGGCGCTTCGAGGCATCAGTAAATGCAATGTTTGATATGGTTTGCATTAGCAATTATAATGCCGTGGATGATCCGCGATCTCGACATGACCCTGATCCGCACCTTCGTCACGACGGCCGACAAGGCCAGCATGACGGCGGCGGCCAACGCGCTCCATTTGACGCAAGGCGCTGTCAGCCAGCAGGTTAAGCGGCTGGAAGAGGTGTTGGGACAAAGCCTGTTCGAGCGCGACCGCCGCGGTCTGAGGCTGACGCGTTCCGGCGAGCGGCTGCTCGACAAGGCTAGGCGCCTGTTGCGGCTCAATGACGAAATCCTTGCCGAGATCAGGGGCGGGGCGGTTGCCGGGCGGGTGCGGGTCGGCGTGCCTTACGATCTCGTCGGCACGCTGCTCGCGCCTGTGCTTAAAGCTTACGCCGAAGCCTATCCGCAGGTGGAGATATCGCTGGTCTGCGCGTCCTCGCCGGAGCTCGCGGCGGCGCTGGCGGCAGGCACCATCGACCTTGCCGTCATCGAGGAGCGCGTCGGCCCCAGCCCTGGCGAATGCCTGCTTATCGACCGGCTGGTATGGGTCGGCGCCAGAGGCGGGGCGGCACGCCTGAAGCGCCCGCTGCCGGTTTCCATCGTCGCCGACACTTGCGCCTTCCGGCCGGCGGTGCTGTCGGCACTCGCCGAGCACGGGCTCGATTGGCGCACCGTGTTCGAGAATGGMAACATCGATGCCACGACCGCGACGGTGCGGTCGGATCTTGCCGTGACCACCTGGCTTGCCTCGACGGTTCCGGCCGATCTCGACATCCTGTCCGATGCAGGCCTTCCGGCGCTGCCGAATTTCTCCGTCAACCTGCATCTGCCGAAACATGCCACCCAGCCGGCCGCGCAGGCGTTTGCCGGCCATATCCGCGAAGGCCTTTCCCGCTATCGCCAGGCGGCGTGAACGGAAGATTGGGTCAACTGTTCGATGCCGCCATCGCGACCGCCAATTGCGCCTCGAAAGCGCGTTTGAAGGCCGGCCGCGCCTCGCCGCGGGAGACATAGGCGGCAAGGTTCGGGAACTCGTTCAGGAGGCCCGATCTCTGCAGCCGGCGCAGCACGCCCACCATGACGAGGTCGCCCGCGCTGAAGGCGCCATCGAGCCAGTCGCAATCGCCGAGATGGCGGGAGAGCTCGGCCAGCCGCTTGCGGATCCGGTCATCGACCAGGGGCAGGCGCTCATCGTGCCACGGCGCATCGCGCTCCAGGATCACGGCTGTCGCGCGATCGAGGATCGGCGGCTCAACCGTGCTGTACGCAGCGAACATCCAGGTGATCGCGCGTGCCCGGGCGTTCGCGTCGTCKGGCAACAGGCCTGTATGGCGCTGCGCGATGTGAAGGACGATCGACCCCGACTCGAACAGAGCGAGACCGCCTTCTTCATAGGTCGGGATACTGCCGAAGGGACTGAGCGCAAGATGCGCGGGTTGCTTCATCCCGCCGAACGAAACGAGACGGACGTCGTAAGACTGTCCGACTTCCTCGAGCGCCCAGCGCACGTGCATGTCGCGCGCCAGCCCCCTGCCGCCATCGGGCGAGCGTTCAAAGGCGGTAATGGTGGGGATCATCGGCGGCTCCTGACCGGTCCGTCGCGTTGCGAAGAGGCTTCAAAATCGGAAGCGCGGCAGGCCCGGCCCGCCGCGGACAGCCTTGTGCTACTTCCAGGTCCTGCGCCGTTCGAGCTCGGCTTGCGAAGGCTCCTGCTGGGCGAACGAGCCCGTACGGATTTCGCCTGCACGCTCATAGGTCGCCATGATGACGCCGGTGGTGGAAGCCTGCGATTTGACGAGCTTGAAGGCCGCCGGCATCGCGTTGTCGCCGAACAGCCGCTTGCCCTTGCCCAGCACCAGCGGGAAGATCATCAGCCGGATCTCGTCGATCAGCCCGTTGGCGAGCAAGGTCTGGATCAGATTACCCGATCCCTGGATGAGCAGGTCAGGTCCATCTTCCTGCTTGAGTTCCTTGAGCCTGGCGACGATATCGGGCCCAAGCGATCGGGTGTTCTGCCAGGTCAGCGAATCCGGGCGATGCGTTGCCACATATTTGACTGCGGGGTTGAAGACGTCCGCGATCGGGTCCTTCTGATACGGCCAGTACGCGGCGAAGATGTCGTAGGTCCTGCGGCCGAGCAGCAGGTCGAAGGGCTTGGAGAACAGTTCCTCCATCGCCGCGCCCGCCACCTCGTCGAAATAATGGAAGGTCCAGCCACCGAATTCGAAGCCGCCGACCGGATCCTCTTCCGGCCCGCCGGGCGCCTGCATGACGCCGTCGAGGCTGACGAAGGTGGCAGCGATGATCTTGCGCATAGTTTTTCTCCTTTTGGCTGGTCCGTGCCCGTCACGCCCGGATTTCGAGCTAAGGACGAACGGCAAGGCCGCGTTCCGACACGGCCCAGCGAATTTCTATCGCGTGTTGTCAGCGCGAATGGCGCGTGACGAGAACCAGACTTCGCCGAACACGGCGGTTGCGGTGCGGTCCGGCGCCTTTGTCGCCGTCAGCCATATCGAGCGGGTGCGCGCGGCGCGCTCGCGGGTCGGTATTTTCGCGTCCGGCCCGGCAGCGGAGGCACCGACGCAAGGGATGAACCAGGAGCCCATGAAGGGCCGGCAGGCAAAGCCGCTTTCCAAGTGGGTTATGAGGACCGCGAGGCCGACGGCTTCGGAGGGACGCCACGGAAAGATCATGCGGCCGCCGGGTTTCAGCGCTTTCAGCCATGCGGCGGGCGGGGCGACGACGCCGGCATTGACATAGACGATGTCGGAGGACGGCAGCGGATTGGCGACGGCATCGGCTTGGATCACCTCGATGTTGCTGTATCGGGCAAGGTTCGCCTTGGCGCGCGCTGCAAGGTCGACCTCGATCTCGAAGGCGGTGACGTTGCCGCCCGGCTCGACCAGTCTCGCAAGCAGCGCCGTGTAATAGCCGGTGCCGGCGCCGATATGGGTGACGGCCTCGCCTGGTTTCGGCTCGACCTTGCCGAGCCACATCGCGTGCAGCAGCGGCTCACCATTGTTGATGCCCTTGTCGGCGTCGAGCACGACGAGCACGTTCTGGTAGATGTAGCCGGGATCGGCGCTCGGCGTTTCGAACCGGCCTTCGCCGGCAAAGACAGTCCATGGTCCCGGACCCAGGAACGCCTCGCGCGGCACCGAGGCGAACACCTCCTCGATGCGCGGGTCGGCCGACCGGGCCTGCGCGGCCAACAGCTTGGCATAGAATCTGCGGGCTTCGTCCGGTTCGGCCATGGCGCCAAGAATAGCGCGTCCGGCTGGAATGTCGCGGTCAGCCGGCGATGGTGTCGTAGAGCAGCTTGAAGTTGAGAACGAGGATGATTGCGGCCACCACCCAAGCCAGGACCGCGACGGCACGTGGTATGGCGAAACTGCCCATCTTCTTCTTGTCCGACACGAACTGCACCAGCGGGATGACGGCGAAGGGCAGTTGCATCGACAGCACCACCTGGCTGAACACAAGCAGCTCGGCCGTGCCCTTCTCGCCATAGAGCGCGGTGACGGCCACCACCGGGACGATGGCGATGCCGCGCGTCAGGAGGCGGCGCGCCCATTGCGGGATGCGCAGCCGCAAAAAGCCTTCCATCACAATCTGGCCGGCGAGCGTCGCGGTGACGGTCGAGTTGAGGCCGGAGGCAAGCAGCGCGACGGCGAAGAGGATCGAGGCGATGCCCAGGCCCAGCAACGGCGACAGCAACTCGAAGGCCTGACCGATCTCGGCGACGTCATGATGGCCGGTGTTGTGGAAGGCGACCGCCGCGACGATCAGGATCGATGCGTTGACGAACAGCGCCAGGATCAGCGCGATGGTCGAATCCGTCGTCGCCCATTTGATGGCGTCGCGCTTGCCTGCATCGGTACGCTCATAGGCGCGGGTCTGCACGATCGAGGAATGCAGATAGAGGTTATGCGGCATGACCGTCGCGCCGATGATGCCGATGGCGATGTAGAGCATCGCCGGATTGGTGACGATCTGCGACGACGGCACGAACATCGAGTGCAGGATCGTGCCCGCCGGCGGCGCGGCGACGAAGATCTGGATGGCAAAGCAGCCGAAGATGATGATCAGCAAGGCGACGACGAAGGCTTCGAGGTAGCGGAAGCCCTTGTTCATCAGGAGAAGCACCAGGAAGGCATCGAGCGCGGTCAGCATGGCGCCGCCGATCAGCGGAATGCCGAACAGAAGCTGCAGCGCGATCGCCGTGCCGATCACCTCGGCGAGGTCGCAGGCGATGATCGCCAGCTCGCAGGCGATCCAGAGCACCAGATTGACGGGGCGCGGATAGTAGGCGCGGCAGGCCTGGGCGAGGTCGCGACCGGTGGCGATGCCAAGACGCGCGGCCAGCGCCTGCAGCAGGATCGCCATCAGGTTGGACAGCATGATGATGAAAAGCAGCGTGTAGCCGAATTGCGCGCCGCCGGCGAGGTCGGTCGCCCAATTGCCGGGGTCCATATAGCCAACCGAGACCATGTAGCCCGGTCCCATGAAGGCGAACAGGCGGCGGAACCAGACGCCGGTGCGCGGCACGGCGATCGAGGCGTTCACCTCGCGCAGGCTGGGCTGCTCGTCGTCGGGCCTGTCGAATCGCCATGCGGGTCGGGCTACGGTTGCTGCATCGGCATCGGACATGGGACTTCCGCTGAATTATCGAAGTGTCTTTTACCTATGCCATGGCTCAACATTATGCAATAGGCTATATTTCATTGATCATGCTTTCGTGATCCGCGGGAGCAACTTCCGGGGCGGGCGGCGGCAAACGCCGGTTGCGCACACGCGGGAATGCAAATAAACGGCCGGGATCATCAGGGGTTTCATGCTATGGATGCGATCCTGATTCAGCCGACGGGCATGATGTCGTCCGAAAACCGCTTCACACTTTTCGGCATCATGCTCCAGGACAGGCCAGGAGGAGCGCATATTGGCGCTTAGGAACAAACCGGTTCGACGCGAAGAGCCGCTTCCCGATGCCGAGATCCATTCGGAAGGATTCCGGCAGCAGCGCCAGGCGCGCCGCAGCGCGCTGGTCGAGGACTATGTCGAGCTCATCGCCGATCTGATCGAGGACGGCAACGAGGCGCGGCAGGTGGATATCGCCGCAAGGCTCGGCGTCGCGCAGCCGACAGKGGCCAAGATGCTGACCAGGCTGTGCGCCGACGGGCTGGTGTCGCGCAAACCCTATCGCGGCGTGTTCCTGACCGAAGCCGGCCGCAAGGTCGCCGAGGAAAGCCGCATCCGCCACCAGACGGTGGAGGCCTTCCTGCGCTCGCTGGGCGTCAGCGCCGAGACGGCGCGCATCGACGCCGAAGGCATCGAGCACCATGTCAGCGCCGAAACGCTTGACGCTTTCCGCCGGGCGATGACGCATCGCCAGGCGTAGGAATTCGATCCGCCCGAACGCCTTGAAACGGAACCGACGCATCTCCGCCGCATTACTTTCCACGTCGCGCGATTGTCGCGCGTAGGGAGGAAGCAATGGGCATCGAACAAGCACCGACCGCCAAGGGAAAGCAGGCGGCCAGGGGATTGCGGCAGGCGGCCGCCAGGGACGAGCGTAAGACCGAGGCCGAGACCGGTCATCCGCTGAAGAAGGGCGCGGCGCGTTTCGAGGAACGCTCGAAAAGTTCGGACGGCAAAAGTGCCGGCGCCAAGCAGAAAAGCTGAGATTTCCGGCCGGTTTATACGGGCTTGAAATTAACCGGCCAGATCGGAGTTTGCTCCAGCCCGCGCATTGTCGCGGGCGAAAAATTCTGTGACTTAGGCCAGCCGTTGCGATAATTGTCTGCAGGGGACGGTGGCGTGCCGATCCGCCAGGACATTCGCATTGCGAGGAGTTGCCATGCTTTGGAGAGGCCGTCGTCAGAGCGACAATATCGAGGACCAGCGCAGCGATGGCGGCGGGCTCGGCGGCGGTTTGGGCGGCGACGGCCAGTTCCGTATCCCGATCGGCGGCCGCACCGGCGGTGGCGGCAGCATCCTGTTGGTCATCCTGGTCGTGCTCGCGGGATGGTATTTCGGCTTCGATCCGTCGCAGATCCTGGGTGGCGGCGACGGCGGGTTGCTGCCGGGCGGCGGCGGCCAGATCACGGAAGACACCAGCTCGCAAAATGGCGGCGCGCCCGCCAATGACGAGATGAAGCAATTCGTTGCGACCGTGCTGGCGGAAACCGAGGACACCTGGACCGGCATTTTCAAATCTCAGGGGTTGACCTACGAGGATCCCAAGCTGGTGCTGTTCAGCGGCCAGGTTCGTTCGGCCTGCGGTTTCGCTTCGGCGGCGGCCGGGCCGTTCTACTGCCCAGGCGATCACAAGGTCTATCTCGACATGACCTTCTTCCAGCAGCTCGACCAGCAGTTCGGCGCTTCCGGCGAATTCGCGCGCGCCTATGTGGTGGCGCATGAGGTCGGCCACCACGTGCAGAACCTCACCGGCATCATGAGCAAATTCAACCAGCTGCGGCAGGGCATGAGCGAGGCCGACGCCAACCAGCTCTCCGTGCGCATCGAGCTTCAGGCCGATTGCTTCGCCGGCGTGTGGGCCCATTACACCGCGCAAAAAGGCATATTGGAGCAGGGCGACATCGAAAGCGCGCTGAACGCCGCCAAGCAGATCGGCGACGATACGCTGCAGAAGAGGATGCAGGGTTATGTCGTGCCGGAGAGCTTCAACCACGGCACATCGCAGCAGCGGCAGATATGGCTGGCGCGAGGCTACAAGAGCGGTAAGCTGTCCGATTGCAACACGATGAGCGGTCCGATCTGAGGCGGCGCCCGCCGCTTCTTTTCGCATGTGATCCGCGATCGGCGGCAGCTGGCAAGTGATGTCAGCATAAGACGTTTGGCTTCGTTCGCGGATTGTTCCTGCTGCGAACCTCGCCTATAAGGTGCGTCCCGCCTCGGGCGGCCTGAGGAGCTTATCGCCATGATCGACCCGAAAACCGCCAAGCGGGGCCTTGCGCTCGTTTTCACGACGCTGCTGCTCGACATCATCGGTTTCGGCATCATCATGCCGGTGCTGCCGGCCTATCTGGAGGAACTGAGCGGCGTCAGCGTCAGCGAGGCTGCGATCGAGGGCGGCTGGCTGTTCTTCGTCTACGCGGCGATGCAGTTCTTCTTCGCGCCGATCATCGGTGGCTTGAGCGACCGCTTCGGCCGCAGACCTGTCCTACTTGCCTCGGTGCTGACCTTCTCGATCGACAATCTGATCTGCGCCATCGCCTGGTCCTATCCGATGCTGTTCATCGGCCGCGTGCTCGCCGGCATTTCCGGCGCCAGCTATTCGACGACATCGGCCTTCATCGCAGACATCTCGAACGACGAGAACCGGGCGAAGAATTTCGGCCTGCTCGGCATCGCCTTCGGCGTCGGCTTCGTCATTGGCCCGGTGCTGGGCGGGCTGCTCGGCACGTTCGGGCCGCGCGTGCCGTTCTATTTCGCCGCAGCACTTGCCTTCGTGAATTTCCTGATCGCGATGGTGTTCCTGCCGGAAACGCTCGACGAAAAGCACCGTCGGCCCTTCGAGTGGAAGCGCGCCAATCCGGTCGGCACGCTCATGCAGATGCGCAATTATCCGGGCATCGGCTGGATCGGGCTTGTGTTCTTCCTGATGACGCTCGGCCACATGATGTATCCGGCGGTCTGGGCGTTCGTCTCCAACTACCGCTATGGCTGGAACCAGCAACAGATCGGCTTCTCGCTCGGCGCCTTCGGCCTGTGCGGCGCGATCATCATGGCGACGGTGCTGCCGCGGATCATTCCAAAACTCGGCGAGTGGAGGACAGCGGCGATCGGGCTGACCTTCACCGCGCTCAGCGCGTTCGGCTACGCGTTTTCGACGCAAGGCTGGATGATCTATGCGGTGATCGTGGCCGGCTGCCTGGAAGCGCTGGCCGATCCGCCGCTCAGAAGCCTCGCCGCCGCCAAGGTGCCGCCTTCGGCGCAAGGCGAATTGCAGGGCGCGATGACCTCGATCTTCTCGATCACCTCGATCATCACGCCGCTGCTCTATACGGCGATCTTCTCCTGGTTCACGAGCCCCACGGCACCGGTCGTGTTCGGCGGTGCCCCTTATKTGCTCGGCGCGATCTTCCTGACGCTGGCGGTCATCGTCTTCGTGACGAAAGTGGCCAAGCCGACGCCGAAGGAAGTCGAGCGCATGCACACCCAGGAAGCGGTGACTGACGCCGCTTAGGCCGGTCGCTTGAACTAGAGCGGGATGAGATTAGCTCCGGTCATAGCCTGAGTTTGCAAAATAGTTTGAGCATTCGTGTGGAGTGACACGATTGAGGGTTTGGCCAATT